>JBDTZX010000094.1:0-39086 GCA_040004895.1 Rhodanobacter sp.
TGGAAGTGTGCCGGCTGCGCGACACGCCGATCATGACCTTCATCAACAAGCTCGATCGCGAGGGCCGCTCGCCGATCGAACTGCTGGACGAAGTGGAGTCGGTGCTCGGCATCGCCTGCGCGCCGGTGACCTGGCCGATCGGCATGGGCAAGCGGCTGAAGGGCGTGTATCACCTGGTGCTGGACGAGGTACATATCTTCGAGCCCGGCAAGAACTTCACCCGCCAGGATTCGACCATCTTCAAGGGACTCGATGCGCCGGGACTGCTGGAGAAGATCGGCGACGAGGCGATGCGCGAACTGCGCGACGAACTCGAACTGGTGCAAGGCGCCGCACCGTCGTTCGAGATGGATGAATATCTGGCCGGAAAGCAGACACCCGTATTCTTCGGTTCGGCGGTGAACAATTTCGGCGTGCAATTGCTGCTCGACTTTTTCGTCGAGCACGCACCATCGCCACGCCCGCGCGAAACACTGACCCGCGAGGTGCAGCCGGATGAAGAGAAGCTCAGCGGTTTCGTATTCAAGATCCAGGCGAACATGGATCCGGCGCACCGCGATCGCGTGGCGTTCATGCGCGTGTGTTCGGGCACCTACCGCGCCGGCATGAAGATGATACAAACCCGCACCGGGAAAGACATCCGCATCGCGAATGCGCTGACTTTCATGGCCAGTGACCGCGAGATCGTCGAGACGGCGTATCCCGGCGACGTAATCGGTCTGC
Organism: Rhodanobacter sp.; assembly: GCA_040004895.1. Taxonomy (GTDB): domain Bacteria; phylum Pseudomonadota; class Gammaproteobacteria; order Xanthomonadales; family Rhodanobacteraceae; genus Rhodanobacter. Next base: position 724 of record JBDTZX010000094.1, read on the forward strand.
ACAACCATGGCACCATCACCATCGGCGATACCTTCACCGAAGGCGAAGCGGTCAACTTCACCGGCATCCCGAACTTCGCGCCCGAACTTTTCCGCCGCGCAAGGCTGCGCGATCCGCTGAAGATGAAGGCGCTGCAGAAGGGCTTGGCGCAATTGAGCGAGGAAGGCGCCACCCAGTTCTTCCGCCCGCTGATGAGCAACGACCTGATCCTTGGCGCTGTCGGCGTGCTGCAGTTCGACGTGGTGGCGTACCGGCTGAAGGACGAATACAACGTCGATGCCAGCTTCGAACCGGTGACAGTGACCACCGCGCGCTGGGTGCACTGCGACGACGAGAAGAAGTTGGCCGAGTTCCGCGAGAAGAACGCGATGAACCTGGCCATCGACGGTGCCGGCGAACTGGTCTACATCGCGCCGACACGGGTGAACCTGCAACTGGCGCAGGAGCGCTGGCCGCAGGTGCGATTCGCCAACACGCGCGAACACGCGGCAGCCGCCGCGGTCTGAACGCGTCATCGAGCAATCCGGCATGACGGCTGTCACTGGCTGCGGCTGAAGCGGCGCTGCTAACCTGCAGGACACTTCAGGGGACGTCAGCACATGCACCATCAGCCGCTCGCCTTCACCACGCCCGCCGGGGCGCCACGCTGGAAGCAGAGGCTGATCTATTCGCCGGTGGCGCGGATCGTCATTTTCGTGCTGATGTTCGCCGCGCTCACGTTTGGCATCGGCGCGCTGGCGCACGCGCTGGGCTGGAACGGCAAGACCGCCACGCCGTTGGCGCAGGCCCTCATGCAGCTGCTGCTTCGCGCGGTGCCTGCGGTGATTGCCTATGTGCTGCTGGTCCGGCTGATCGAGCATCGGCGCATGACCGAACTGGCGCCCCGCAGGATGGCCATCGACGGGGCCATGGGGCTGCTGGCGGGCCTGCTCCTGTTCAGCGCCGTGGTGGGTGTGCTGTGGCTGCTGGGCGTCTACCACGTCACCGGCACCCATCCGGACGCGCCGTGGTTGCCCGCCCTGCTGATGGTAGGGCTGGGCGCTGGCATCGGCGAGGAGATCATTGCCCGCGGCGTGATCTTCCGCATTGCCGAGGAAGGCCTTGGCACCTGGTGGGCGCTGACGATCTCCGCGGTCTTCTTCGGTGCGGCACACATTGCCAATCCGGGCGCAACGCTGTGGAGCTCGGCGGCCATCGCGATCGAGGCAGGCCTGCTGTTCGGCATGATCTTCCACGTTACCCGTTCGCTGCCGCTGTGCATGGGCCTGCATGGGGCCTGGAATTTCGCCCAAGGCACCATCTACGGGATCCCGGTGTCGGGGCTGAAGGCCGATGGCTGGCTGGTCTCCATGCGTACCGGCCCGGACTGGCTAAGCGGTGGCGTGTTCGGCGCCGAGGCGTCGGTGGTTGCGTTGATCCTGTGTTCGCTGTGCACACTGGCGCTGGTGGTGATGGCGATGCGTCGCGGCAGCATCGTGGTGCCGCACTGGCGCCGCCGGGCGTGACGGTTTCGCTACCGTACTGACCGACGGAACGTTACTCTGCTCCCAGCAGGTTCCTTCCGGTCACTCGCAGTGGACGCGGCGACTTGCACCCACGGCGAGCGGTGAAACAGGCATGGCGGAAATCCAGAAGGCGAAACGCTATTCCTGGCTGGCCAACCTTCCGGGACGCTACAAGATTCTGGTAGCGGTCCTGCCGCTGCTCGGCCTGTTCCTGGTCACTGGCCTGGTCACGTTCCAGTCGCAGCAAGCGCAGGAAGACATGCGTGGATGGAGGCGCCACACCTACGAAGTGTTGCTGGCCATCGATCAGATTCGACAGACCCATCAGGCGAGCGTGATCGCTTCCGACGACCATGTACTTTCACTGAACACGGCCAACCTGGCCGAACTGCAGGACACGCGTCGGGAGACGCTGCGCAGCGTGGCTCACGTGCGCGAACTGACGCAGGACAACCCACTCCAGCAATTGCGGCTTGATCGTCTGCAGAGCCTGATCGCACAGGAGACTGCCGCGTTCGATGGCAGCGTGATCGCCGCCACGCAGGGCCAGCATGCTGCGGCGATACCAGCAGACCAGCATCTTCAGCTGGGCGCCGAATACCTGGCCACGCGCAGGACAGGCAGCATAGAAAGTGCCGCATTGCTTGACCAGATGACCGCCACCGAGCAGTCGCTGCTCGCCGTACGCAGCCAGAGGCTGGATCGCGCGCTGTGGATCTTCCGGGTGATCATCGCGCTGGGTTCGCTGGCCGGACTGCTGTTCGGCCTGTATGCCATTCGGGTCGCCAATCGGCTGATTACCGATCCGGTGCGGCAGATCACCGACATGATGAACCGCGTCGCCGCGCACGACACCTCGGTCGTGGTGACACGCCTGGGGCGCAGGGACGAGATCGGCGAGCTGGCGCGGGCATTGCAGGTGTTCAAGCAGATGTCGCTCGACTCGCAATCGCAAAACTGGATCAAGACCCAGGTCTCCGGAATCTCCCACGTCCTGCTGCAAGCCACCACCCACAAGGAATTTGCGCAGTGGCTCACCAGTGAACTGGTGCCGTTGTGCAAGGCCGGCGTGGGGCTGTTCTATTCGTTCGACGATGCGCGAGCCCGGCTCGATCTGCTTGGCAGTTACGGCCTGCGCCTGAGCGACCGTTCCACCGGCCACTACATGCCCGGCGAGGGCCTGGTGGGCCAGTGCGCCATCGAGCGCAAGGCGATCCTGCTCGACCAGATACCCGACAACTACCTGCACATCGATTCCGGCAGTGGGGATGCCCTGCCCAGCTACATCGCGATCATGCCGGTGCTGTATCGCGACACGCTGATTGGTGTGCTCGAACTGGCGGGATTCACCGCGCCCTCGCCGCTGCATCTGGAATTGCTGGAGGAACTGCTGCCGATCGTGGCGCTGGCACTGGAAAACCTCAACCGCGTGGTCAGCACGCACGACTTGCTCCTGCAAACGCAACAGCAGGCCGACGACCTGCGTGTGTCCGAATTGGTGATGCGCCAGCAGAAAGAGGTCTTGCGCGACAACAACGATGCCTTGCACGCAAAGACGACCGAGCTGGAAGAACAGTCCGAGCGTCTGATCGCCTCGGAAGAAGAACTGCGCGTGCAGGCGGAGGAACTGCAGGCCTCGAACGAGGAACTGCGCGAAAAGACCGAAAGCCTCAACCAGCAGAAACACGTGCAGGAAGAGCTGCAGAAGGAAACCGAGGACAAGGCTGCCGAGCTGGCCCGTGCCAGCCAGTACAAGTCGGAGTTCCTGGCCAACATGTCGCATGAATTGCGCACGCCGTTGAACAGCCTGCTGATCCTGTCGCGCAGCCTGGCCGACAACGACACCGGCAATCTCGACGAGGAGCAGATCGAGTCGTCGCGCATCATCCACGACGCCGGCACCAACCTGCTGCATCTGATCAACGACATCCTCGACCTTTCCAAGATCGAAGCCGGCAAGATGGAACTGATCATCGACGAACTGCCGCTGGCCGACCTGATCCGCCGGCTCAAGCGCACGTTCGCGCATGTCGCCACACAGAAGAAGCTCGGCTTCTCGCTGGACATCGATCCCGGTCTGCCGTCGATCCTGCGCACCGACGGCAGCAAGCTCGAGCAGATCGCCAACAATTTGCTGGGCAATGCGTTCAAGTTCACCGCCCAGGGCGACGTCGGCGTGCGCATCGGCCGGCCGGACGACAGCGTGGCAATTCCCGAACCGCTGCGCGGCCACGCGCTGGTCGCGATCACCGTCAGCGACTCCGGCATCGGCATCCCGCCCGACAAGTTCCAGCGCATCTTCAACTCGTTCGAACAGGTGGATGCAGGCACCAGCCGGCAATTCGGCGGCACCGGTCTGGGGCTGGCAATTTCCCGCCGGATGGCCATGCTGCTCGGCGGCGACATCACCGTGCAGAGCGAGAGCGGTCGCGGCAGCCGGTTTACCATCCTGCTGCCCGAAACGCCGCCCGAGCAACCTCTCGATGTCGCCCAGAGCATCGCACAGTCCGCCGCGTCGATGGCCCGGCAGGTCTATCCGCAACTGCTGCCCGATGCCATTGACGACGATCGCCACTCGCTGCAGCCCGGGCAGACCACGATTCTGGTGATCGAGGACGATCCGGCGTTCACCCGCATCCTGATCGACATGATTCACCGCAAGGGCTATCGGGCGCTCGCTTCCAGTGATGGCGAAGCCGGCCTGCAACTCGCACGTGAGCATCATCCCACCGGCATCCTGCTGGACGTGATGCTGCCGGCAATGGATGGCTGGACGGTGATGGACCGGCTCAAGGGCGACGACGCCACGCGGGCCATTCCGGTGCATTTCATTTCCGCGACCGACGAGGCGACGCGAGGCCTCGGTCTGGGTGCGGTGGGGTTCCTGACCAAACCCGTCAGCCGCGAATCGATCGGCAATGCGTTTGACAAGCTGCTGCATTTCCACAAGGACCAGCAGCGGCGGCTGTTGATCGTCGATGACGATGTCGATTCGCGCATTGCCGTGCGCACCATGCTGCGTGCCGACAACGTGCTGATCGACGAAGCCGGATCGGCGGAACAGGCGCTGGAGCACACGGCGCACACCCGTTACGACTGCATCGTGCTCGATCTCGGCCTGCCCGGCATGTCCGGACTGCAGTTGCTGGAGGAGCTGTCGAAAGCACCCGGCGGCGTGCCGCCGGTGGTGGTCTACTCCGGACGCGACCTGAGCCGCGAGGAAAACCTGCTGCTGCGCCAGTACACCGATTCGATCGTGGTCAAGGGCGCACGCTCGCCCGAACGGCTGCTCGACGAAGTGAGCCTGTTCCTGCACAGCATTGAGCACGCGCCACGGCGCATGACGGCGAAGCAGTCGTCCGCTACCGAACTCGCAGGTCACCGTGTGCTGCTGGTGGATGACGATATGCGCAACCTGTTTGCGCTGTCGAAGGTGCTGCGCGGCTGGGGACTGGTGGTCGCGATGGCGCAGGACGGACAGAAGGCGCTGAAGGCACTGGCCGACGACGAAGCGCCGGAGCTGGTGCTGATGGACATCATGATGCCGGTGATGGACGGCTACGAGACGATCCGGGCGATCCGCGCACAGGCGCAGTTCGCCAGCATGCCGATCATTGCGCTGACCGCGAAGGCCATGCGCGGCGATCGCGAGAAGTGCCTGGAGATGGGCGCCAGCGACTATCTGTCGAAACCGATCGACATCGACAAGCTGTCGTCGATGATCCGTGTCTGGCTGCGGCGCTGATCGTGACCGCTGCAACACCGATCGACCTCGAGCTGGAGCAACTCGAACTGGAGCTGTTCGTGCAGGCGCTGCGGCGTCGGCACGGTCACGACTTCAGTGAATACGCGCCCGCCTCGCTGATCCGACGCGTGCGACAGCTGGCGAGCGACCATCGATGCGCCAGCATCAGCGAACTCACAGCGCGCCTGCTGCATGAAGCCGATTTCGAGATGAAGGTGGTGCGCGGGCTGTCGGTGCCGGTATCGGAGATGTTCCGCGACCCGGTGGTATTCCGCGCACTGCGCGATCGGGTGCTGCCGATGCTGGCCTCGTATCCTCAGATCAATATCTGGCAGGCCGGCTGCGCGCATGGTCAGGAGGTCTATTCGCTGGCGATCCTGCTGGAGGAAGCGGGTCTGTACGAGCGCAGCCACATCTTCGCCACCGATTTCAGCCCGGACGCGCTGGAACGTGCGAAAGACGGCATCTATCCGGCGCGCGACGCGCAGCTGTGGTCACGCAACTATCTGCACGCCGGCGGCACGCGGACACTGGCAAACTACTACAGCGCACGCTATGACTTCATCAAGCTGCACGAGCGACTGCGCCGAAACATCACCTTCGCCAATCACAATCTGGTGGTCGACAAGGTGTTCTGCGAAGCGCACCTGGTGATGTGCCGCAACGTGCTGATCTATTTTTCCAACCCGTTGCAGAACCGCACGCTGGCCCTGTTCCGCGACAGCCTGGTACGCGGCGGCTACCTGTGCCTCGGCATCCGCGAGACACTGGACTTTGCCCCGGCGGCGGCGGACTTCAGCGCGGTGGACGCCAAGCTGCGCTTGTATCGACGGATCAGCCAGGCATCGCCCGGACATGCCGATGAAACGACCTGAGCTCATCGCGATCGGTTGTTCGCTGGGCGGGCTCAACGCGCTCAAGGTGGTGTTGAGTGCGCTGGACGCGCGGTTGCCGCAGGCGGTACTGGTTTGCTGCCACACCGCGGGTAGCGTCGAGGTGCTTTGCCGGCTGCTCGAAAGTCACTCGACGCTTCCGGTCACCGAGGCAGCCGAGCGCCGACCAGTGGCGGGAGGCTGCGTTCATGTGGCACCTGGCGGCTATCACCTGCTGCTGGAGAACGATCGACATTTCGCGTTGTCGGTGGATGAGTCGGTGTGCTTTTCCCGCCCCTCGATCGACGTGATGTTCGGTTCCGTGGCCGACGTCTATCAATCGAACGCGATAGGTGTGGTATTGACTGGTGCAAGTCGTGACGGTGCCGAGGGTCTGGCCCGGATTCGTTCCCGTGGCGGATTGGCCGTGGTCCAGACACCGGCCAGCGCCGAGGCGGCCGCCATGCCACAGGCGGCACTGGACATTGCGGGCGCCGACCATTGCCTGTCGCTTGAGGAAATCGCGCCCTTGCTCAACCGTCTTTGCTTGAGATGACCGTGACCTTGCCGAAAATCCTGATCGTCGACGATACCCACGCCAACCTGGTCGCGATGCGCCGGCTGCTGGCGCACAGCGGTGCGCAGATCATCGAGGCCCGCAGCGGCAACGAGGCGCTGGCATTGTGCCTGGACCACCAGTTCGCGCTGATCCTGCTGGACGTCAACATGCCGGACATGGACGGCTTCGAGGTGGCGGCACTTCTGGGCGAGGCTGAGCAGTTGCGCGACACGCCGATCATCTTCGTCACCGCCGCCTATGCCGACGACCTGAACCGGCTCAAGGGCTATCGGTCCGGCGCCGTCGACTACATTGCGAAGCCGATCAACGACGTGATCCTGCAATCGAAGGTGCGCGTGTTTCTCGAACTGTATGCCGCACGTGCCGACCTGCAGCAGGCGCTGACCACATTGTCCGAGCGCAACCGGCAGTTGACCGCCGAAATGGCCGAGCGGGAGGTCATCGAGTCGATGATGCGTCATCAGGCCAGCCACGACATGCTGACCGGACTGCCCAATCGGATGCTGTTCCACGACCGCCTGCATCGCGCGATCCAGCGCGCGCAGCGTCATCAGGGCCGGTTTGCGCTGGCATGCATCGATATCGACGGTTTCAAGATCGTCAACGATCAGCATGGTCATCCGGCGGGTGACGCCCTGTTGCAGGAAATCGCCGCGCGGCTGTTGGCGCACCTGCGCGACAGCGACACGGTGGCGCGTCTGGGCGGCGATGAATTCGCGCTGATCCTGGAAGACATCGACGATTCCAGCGTGGCGTTGCAGCTTTGCCGCAACCTGTGCACGGCGCTCGGCGAGCGCTATGGGCTGACCGCCAACGGCGAATCGATCGAGGTCCGGATCAGTGCCAGCATCGGCGTCGCAGCGTACCTGCCGAACGGTCACGCCGATGCCGACGAGCAACTCATCCAGGCCGCGGACCGCGCCATGTACGAAGCCAAGCGCGCCGGCAAGAACCGGTGCGTGCTGAGCGTCGAGACCGGCTGACCGACCGCGTGAGTGCCGGTTTTCCGGAACAGATGGCGTATCGCCGGAACGCTGCGCCGTCGTCGCCGGCAACCATTGTTCAGGCCGTGCCGGTGGCTTTGCTTTCTTCCGCGCGTGTGGTGAATGCACGCAACTCGTCCGGTGCGAAATCGTCCACCGAAATGAACTCGGCCACGCCTTCGCGTACCCGCTTGAGCAGATCGAACTCGGCCTGGCTGATGACCGCCGCCTGCAGTGCCTCGTCGAGTTGCTCGGACGCCTCGTGCGCCTTGAACTGACCCGCCTTTTGCGCCTTGAGGAATTTGCGTTCGACCGGCTCGGCAGCGATCACGTCCGGCAGCAGCGCATTCATGCGTCCCACGGTGTTGTTGGCGGTTGGCGTGAGATAGACCCACTCGGTGAGCCGCGAGCGCGCTTCGTTCGGTGCCGTGAGCAACGCGGCCACCCGTCGACCGAGACGATCCGAAGGCGGCACTTCACGTCGACCCAGCGGGAACACCAGTGCGCGAAGCAGCCACGCGACCGGACGTACCGGGAAGTTGCGGATTGCGCCGTCCAGTGCGTTCTGCGTCAACCACATGCATTGATGGAACCCCCAGGCCAGCAACGGACGATCCGCGTCGGGTCGGCCGGTGTCCTCGTAACGCTTGAGCATGCTGCTGGCGATGTACAGATAGCTGAGCACGTCGCCCAGTCGTGCCGAAAGTTTCTCCTTGAACTTCAGCTTGCCGCCGAGCACGCCCATGAACACGTCGGCACACAGGGCCAGCGTGGCGGAATAGCGGTCGAGCTTGCGGTAGTAGCGCCGCGTATAGGCATCCCCGGCCGTTTCACCGAGACGCGAACCAGTGAGGCCCAGCACGAAGCTGCGCACCGCATTGGAGACGCCGAAGCCGAGGTGGGCGAACAGCAGCCGATCGAAGGTCTTCAGCTGCTCGCCACGATCGGCGATCGACAGCGCCTGCATTTCCTTCAGCACGTACGGGTGGCAGCGGATTGCGCCCTGACCGAAGATCATCAGGCTGCGCGTCATGATGTTGGCGCCTTCCACCGTGATCGCGATCGGCACGCTGGCCCAGCCGCGGCCGGCGTAGTTTTTCGGACCGAGCTGGACGCCCTTGCCGCCGTGCACGTCCATGGTGTCGCTGGCGATCTGCCGCGCCCACTCGGTGGCGTGATACTTGGCGATCGCCGAAGTCACTGCCGGTTTTTCGCCACGATCCACCGCCGCCGCCGTCGCACGTGACAACGCCGCGGTGGCATAGGTGAGGCCGCCGATGCGCGCCAGCGCTTCTTCCACACCTTCGAAACGGGCGATCGCCAGGCCGAACTGCTTGCGCATGCGCGCATACGCACCGGTGGCGGCGACCGATCCGCGCATCGCACCGGTGGCATTGGACGGCAGCGAAATGGCCCTGCCCACCGACAATACTTCGACCAGCATGCGCCAGCCATGACCGGCCATCTGCGGGCCCCCGATCAAGGTGGACATCGGTGCAAAGATGTCCTTGCCGTGGATCGGACCGTTCTGGAATGGAACATTCAGCGGAAAGTGGCGGCGGCCGATCTGCAGCCCGGGCGTGGTACGCGGCAACAGCGCCAGCGTGATGCCGAGATCTTCCTTCTCGCCGAGCAGATGCTCGGGGTCATACATGCGAAAGGCCAGACCGATCACCGTGGCCACTGGCGCCAGCGTGATATAGCGCTTGTCGAAGGTGAGCCGGATGCCCAATGTCTCCACGCCGTCGACGAGCTGCCTGCAGACGATGCCGTAGTCGGGAATCGAGGTGGCATCGGAGCCGGCGAACGGACCGGTCAATGCGAAGCAGGGAATCTCCTCGCCAACCGCGAGGCGCGGCAGGTAATAGTCCTTCTGCTGATCGCTGCCGTAGTGCAGCAGCAGTTCGGCCGGCCCGAGCGAATTGGGCACCGCGACGGTCGACGATACCGTCGCGGAAATGGTCGAGAGTTTCTGCAGCACCGCCGAGTGCGCCAGCGCAGAAAACTGCAGGCCACCGTACTGCTTCGGGATGATCATGCCGAAGAATTTGTGCTTCTTGATGAACTCCCAGACCTCCGGCGGCAAGTCGGCCAGTTCATGGGTGATCTGCCAGTCGTCGATCATGCCGCAGAGCTCCTCCACCGGACCGTCGAGGAACCTCTGCTCCTCCACGCTCAGCTCGGGCTTGGGCTGCTTCAGCAACTCGTGCCAGTCGGGCTTGCCGGAAAACAGCTCCCCCTCGAAGCCGACGGTGCCGGCTTCCAGTGCGGTCTGTTCGGTTTCCGACAGCTTGGGGGTGACCTTGGCGAAGAGCTTGAGCAGCGGCGCGCTGATCTGCCGGCGGCGGAAATCCACCATCAGAAGCGGGATCGCGATAGCCGCCTCGATGATCAGCAGAATCACCCACGTCCATGGGGCATGCGCGATCAGGCCGACGACCAGTGTGGTGAGCATGGTGACGATGGCCCACGTGCGCAGGCTGCTGCGGTGGTAGGCGCAGGCGCCGGTGGCAATCAGCGCCGCCAGCAAGGTCAATATCACGGACATCTCAACACCTCATCACGGTTGGAAGGTGCCGGTACTTGGCCGGCAGCCGGTGGATCCAGATGTTGCACGAATCGCACGACTTCGCGCGTAAATGCTTCGTTCGCGTCGCCCGCCAGCATGTGCGTGGCGTGCGACAGTTCCACATGCTGTGCATGCGGCACCAGTTGCAGGAATTCGTCGACGGTGGCGCGCGACACGACATCGCTGCGCGCGCCCGACAACAGCAGCACCGGCACGTCGATACTCGTGGCAGCTGCCTGCAGGCGTGGCTGGTAGCGTTCACTTTCCCGCACCAGGTCGCCCGCCAGCAAGGCCGGATCCCAGTGCCAGCGCAGACGGCCGTCGACACCCTCGCGCAGAAGCGGTCGCAGCTGCTGCTCGCTCTTGCGCTCGCGTCGTTGCGGCAAATACCCGGCTATGCGCTCGGCCGCTTCGGCGTAGCTGGCGAAGCCGTCCGGATGCGCCTGCATGAAGGCAAGGATGCGTGCCACCCCGGTGGTCTCCCAGCGCGGCGTGATATCGACCAGCACCAGTGCGCGGAACGGACCGGGCCGAACCTCGCCGGCGAGCACCAGACCAAGCAGGCCACCCATCGAGGCGCCGACCAGGATCGGCGGGCGCGCCTGTGCCGCAGCCAGCCGCAGCAGATCATCGGCAAACTGATCCATGTGGTAATCCCCATCGCGCAGCCAGTCGCTTTCACCATGCCCGCGGCTGTCATAGCTCACGCATCGGCAGCCCTTTTCCGCGAGTGCCTGTGCCGCTCCATTCCACGCGCCGCGGGTCTGGCCGAAGCCGTGCGCGAACAACAGCGTGGGCTGACCTTCCGGACAGCGCGTCTCCATCACCAGATCGAGATCGGCGACATGAAACCGGCTGGGCGTTGACTGGGCGTGATCCTGCAATACCATACGGATGAGTATGGGTGGCCTCGCCAAGTGCCGTCAATACATGTGCTGGCGTTGGTCGGCAAACGTTTCGACTATCCATTCCCGAAAAAGGAGCTGCACGCTGAAGATTGCAAAGTCGCAGCGTGTGGCTACCATACGCGCATGAATGTCAGCAGCAAGCCCGAACGCACCCGCCTGTCCGCAGAGGATTGGGAGCTCGCCGCCCTGCACTTGATCGCCGAGCAAGGCGTCGGCGCCCTGGCCGTCGAGGCGCTGGCACGCCAACTGGGTGTCACCAAGGGCAGTTTCTACTGGCATTTCCGTACCCGCGAAGCGCTGCTGAATGCGGCGCTGGAACGCTGGGAGCAGTACGGTGAACGCGAGATCATCAGCCAGATCGAACAGATCGCCGATCCGCGCAAGCGCCTGCCCGAGCTGTTCCGCCGGGTCGCCCACGAATTGCAGCCACATCGTGTCTACGCCGCCCTGCTGAAAGCCCTCGATCACCCGCAAGTAGTGCCCGTGATGGCTCGCGTGTCGCAACGTCGCATGGAGTTTCTGACCACCGCCTATCGCGAGGCCGGCCTGCCGGCACCACAGGCGTTGAACCGGGCACGGCTGACGTATGCGGCTTATGTCGGTTTCCTGCAGCTGAACTTCACCCTGGGCCTTCCGCGGATCAATCACGAAGAGTTCGACGCGTATGTCGAACACATGATCGCGACCCTCATTCCGGCTTGACCGCGCTCACAGTTCCGACGACACGGCGCCCGATGGCGCCGTTTTGTTGCGCGTCACCTTGCAATACCAGTTTTCGCAAACTACCGTTTCGAATCCCTTTTTTGTCAAGACCTCAGAGGACTCGATGACCAGCAAGCTGGCAGCGCTCGATCAGTGGATCACCGAGGTGGCCGCACTCACGCGCCCGGCGCGGATTCACTGGTGCGACGGCTCGGACGCGGAATATCAGGCGCTGGTGCAGCAGATGCTGCAGGAAGGAATTCTGCTCGAACTGAATCAGCAGACGCATCCGGGCTGTTATCTGCATCGTTCCAGCCCCTCCGATGTCGCCCGGGTCGAGCACCTGACCTTCGTCTGCCATCCACACGAACGCGATGCCGGCCCGAACAACCACTGGATGGATCCGGCCGAGGCGCACGCGAAAATCGATGCGCTGTTCGATGGCTGCATGGAAGGCCGCACCATGTACGTGATTCCCTACTGCATGGGTCCGATCGATTCGCCACTGGCGCGGTGCGGGGTGGAAATCACCGACAGCCCCTACGTGGTCGCCAACATGCGGATCATGACCCGCATGGGCGTCGCTGCGCAGACACGCATCGAGCGCGACGGACATTTCGTCCGCGGGCTGCATTCCACCGGTGAACTAGATCCGGAGCGCCGTTTCATCATGCATTTTCCGGCCGAACTGGCGATCAAGTCGTACGGCTCCGGTTATGGCGGCAATGCCCTGCTCGGGAAGAAATGCCACGCGCTGCGCATTGCCAGCCAGCAGGCGCGCAGTGAAGGCTGGCTGGCCGAGCACATGCTGATCGTGGGCATCGAGAACCCGCAGGGCGAGACGCACTACATTGCCGCTGCATTTCCCTCGGCCTGCGGCAAGACCAATCTGGCCATGCTGATTCCGCCGGAAAGCTATCGTCGCGACGGCTGGAAGGTGTGGACCGTGGGCGACGACATCTGCTGGATGCGGCCAGGCGCGGACGGGCGTCTTTACGCGATCAACCCCGAGGCTGGCTTCTTCGGCGTGGCGCCAGGGACCAGCAAGGCGACCAACCCGAATGCGCTGAAAAGCATTTCGCACGACACCATTTTCACCAACGTCGCGGTCACTGCCGACAACCAGCCGTGGTGGGATGGATTGCCGGGCGCACCGATCATCGACTGGCAGGGTCGTCCATACGACCCCGCCCATGGGCCGGCGGCGCATCCGAACTCGCGCTTCACGGTGAGCGCAAAACAGTGTCCGACCTGGTCCGGACAGGCCGAAGCGCCCCAGGGCGTACCGATCAGCGCGATCGTGTTCGGTGGACGTCGCCCCGCGCTGTTGCCGCTGGTGATGGAAGCGCGCGACTGGACCCATGGCGTGCTGATGGGCGCGGCGATGGGATCGGAAACCACGGCTGCCGCCAGCGGTGCGGTTGGCGTGCTGCGTCGCGACTCGATGGCGATGAAGCCGTTCTGCGGCTATCACTACGGCGACTATTTCGCGCACTGGCTGTCGTTCGACCAGCCGGCTGCCCGGCTGCCGAAGATCTTCCACGTCAACTGGTTTCGCAAAGGCAACGACGGCACGTTCCTGTGGCCCGGGTTTGGCGACAACCTGCGCGTGCTGGAGTGGATGATCGATCGCGTCGAAGGCCGTGTGGGCGGCGTCGAGACCGCCATCGGCATCCTTCCGGATACGGACGAGCTGCGGCTGCAAGGACTCGCCATGGATCGCCCCGCGCTCGATGCCCTGCTCGATATCGACCATGCCGCATGGAGGAGCGAACTTGCCGCCATCGGCGAGTATCTGGAAACCTTCACACCACGTCTCCCGCCACGGCTTCGGGAAGAGCAGCGACGGGTAGCCAAGGCTGTGGACGATGCGATCCAGCAGCCACGACGCGAGGCCGCCGCGGGCTGACCTCGAATCGGTGCCGTGATGTTCTCGATGCCCATGCACCGCGCTGTCACTGGGGCGATGCAAACCCTTTCGTGCGGCGATGCATCCAAGCTGGCAAGATGATCGCCGCCTGCCCTGCCATTGGAAGCTCCATGTCGCCTGCCTCAGCGGGAGCGAACGACAGCGACGACGTGCGCGCTGCAGCTGCCGGCGATCGCGGAGCGTTTCAAAGGCTTTATCGACTCCACGTGGGTCGCGTGCATGGCGCGGTATTCCGGCTCGCCGGCTATGACCACGCACGCGCCGAAGATCTGACCCAGGACGCATTCATCCGAGCCTGGCAGAAGCTGCCTGGTTTTCGTCACGAGAGTGCCTTTGGCACCTGGCTCTACCGGCTGGCGGTGAATCTGGCGCTGATGGACATACGCGCCCGTGGCGCCGATCCGGTCAGCATGTTTGATGACGATCACCTGCCGGACACCGGAGAGACGCCGTTCTGCGCCGCCGAACGGGACGAACTGGAACGGGCGATCGGACTGCTGCCGCCGCGTGCGCGGGCCGTGCTCGTGCTGCACGACATCGAGGGCTGGAAACATGAAGAGATCGGTGCCGAACTCGGCATGGCCGTGGGAACGTCGAAAGCCCAGTTGCACCGCGCTCGCGGTCTGCTGCGCAAAGTGATCGGGAGCAACGCATGAACGAATTCGAATGGCGTCGGCAGATGCGCAATCTGCGCCAGCCGGTGACGCCGCGACGCGACATCTGGGCATCCATCGATGCCACGCTGGCGAACGCTGAATCCGCGCGCGTCTTGGCCATCCCGTCGCCTGACGCGCACATGCCCCGGGCACAACGACGCTGGATGGTCCGTACCGCCGTGGCCGCGTCGCTGCTGCTGGCCAGCGCACTCGCATGGCATCTGCGACCGGCGCCCGCGGCAGCGCCGCTGGCCAGCGCACCATCCCGTGCTGCAAAGTGGAAACCTGCCGATCCAAGGCTCGCTGGCGCCGCGATCGAGCTGGATGCCGCGCGCATGGAGCTTCAGCAAGCGATCCAGCAGGCGCCGGACTCGCCTGCCCTGCAGCGCATCCTGGCCCGTACCGAAACTCAACAGACGCAACTGCGCCAACTGGCCCGCGAAGCCGGCTGAGACATCAGGAATGATCATGAAAACCGCACGCTACCTTCCATTGCTGCTGTGCCTCGGCATCGATCAGGCCATCGCCGACGCGCCGATCCATCTGCGCCACGATGCGACGGCCAACGTCCACCTGAGCATCGAAAACATCGCAGGTTCGGTGAATGTCACGGCATGGGAGCGTAACGAGGTGGAGGTCAGTGGCCAGCTCGGCAACGGGGCGAAGCCGCTGGCAATCACCGGCAGCAATGCGGACCTGGCGATCAAGGTGGAGCCCGAAGGCAGTTCCGGCGGTTGGTTCAACTGGGGTGGCGACAGCCGGATGGCGCCGAGCACACTTGAACTTCACGTGCCGAAGGGCGCTTCGCTGGATGTGAGCGTGATCAGTGCGCCACTGGTGGTGGACGGTGTCGATGGTGGCGAGATTGTGGTCAACACGGTCAGCGGCAAGGCTCGTATCAATGCGCGCACACCATCATTGAAGGTGGAGAGTGTCAGCGGCGGCATCGAACTGGCTGGCCACGCCGAACGTGCGGATCTTCAGTCGGTAAGTGGCGACATCCTGGCGCCGGTTCTCGGCAGCGATGTCAAATTGCAGACGGTGTCCGGGCGCATCCAGGCCAGCGGTGGTCCATGGCAGAAACTGACACTCAGCACGGTATCAGGGGATGTCCAGCTGAGCGGAAACATGGCGAGCAATGGCAGCCTCGGTATCGACAGCATGAGCGGCGATGTGCAATTGCAGCTGCCTGCAAACGTCTCCGGCGCGATTCACGCCACCAGTTTCAGCGGCGATCTGCGCAGCGATTTCGGCACGCCGCAGAAATCCGAACACGGTCCCGGCAGCAGCCTGGATATTCGCAGCGGCAATGGCAGCAGCCAGATCAACGTGGAAACGTTCAGCGGTGATCTGCGCATTCGCAAGCAAGGCTGATCAGCATTTCGCTGTCCGCTCATTCGCCAAGCCCGCCATCAAGAAAAATGCCGTCGCAGTTGCGACGACATTGATGCATGCGGATTCGTCACGCTGGGAAGCTCAGAGATCCTGGTGGTATTGCACGTAAGGCGTGCGGGACTGATCAGGTTCGGGGCCGACCGGGGTATTTGCCGGCGTACCGGAAGACCACAAATTCTGCGCGCCGACACTCAGCGATCCGCGCCACGGCAGACGCCAGGTGACGCCTAGATCGATGCTGTTCCAGCGGCGGTCCGCAGTGAAGCCACCAGGCACGCCGGCCTGCGGCTGCATGGTCCGGCCGACCAGCGTACCGCTCAGCGGACCATGATCGACACCGAAGCTCAGTGCTTTCTGGTCCAGCGTGTTGATGCCGAGCAGATTCCCGGGAAGCAGATGGATACGACCGACGCTGGCGCCCAGGTCGATGCCGCTCTTGTTGCCCAGTGCCAGTCTGCCGCGTGCATTCAGCTGCGAGCTGCTGTCGAAACTGGCCAGGCCATCGACCCCGGATGCCGCTCCGGGAAGCACCCGCGGCAGCACCACGTTGTTGTTGTCGGGTGTGCTGTTGGCAGCCACGCTCAAACCGACCGAGTAGCGACCCAGGTTATAGGTTGCGCCCACTTCGCTGCCAAGTACCCGCGATGCCTGATTAAGCCAGGAATGTTCGCTGATTTCAGCGTGTGCCTGCAGATTGGGAGCAAGCCCGTATTGCAGTCCGGTGGTGATCACGCTGGCGGCATCGACGGCATGAAATGCGAGCGGCGCCGTCTGGCGCAAGGCATCCGTTTCGGATCCGCGATCCGCCTTGAGCGCAAGCAAGCGACCATCGGCACTCCGCCACAGCGGTACCACGACTCCTGGCTCGATTTCGGTGACCTGATCGGGTGGCTGTGACAGCAGGCGCTGGGCCAACGCGTTATCGTTGCCCGCAGTCTGCCCGGCCGCGACAAGCGGCAAGGACAACAGGAACAAGGTGGATAGACGACGCATGACTTTGACAACCGCTCCAAGGTGGCAGGCCCGGGATGCAAGCTTACCCCGTTTTACGTTTTACTAACACCCCAAACGGTCTGAAAACCCGTCCCGAAGCACAAAAACCGGGTCTGCCAGCGGCGCGGGGTCGCAAATAGGACAGGAAGCCAGCCCAAGTCGTTCCCGATGATTGGAAAGCTGGCTACCAAGCCAACTTACACGATATAAAGGTGGTTGATAACGCCCCTGCTGGAACGATCCGGAACCGACCTCCGCCGATGAGCGCCACCACTACGATCCGCTCGTCCCAGGCGCCCTCTGCCGCTACCGATCTCGCGGCCCTGCATGATGCTGTCGAGCGATTGTTCAAGGCGACCGACGCTGCCAGCGTCATGGAAATCTGCGAGAGCATGCTGACTCAGCTCGACATCCACGGCCAGCTTCGCTGGCGACGGAAGGGAGAGCAAGCCGCCGGTTCCGTGGCAACCCACATGGATCTGGCAGAAGATACCCAGGGCCTGCATGCGCTGAACCTCGATCAAGGTGGGGCGACCTTGCCCGACGACGTGCGCGAGCAGTTGTCATGGCTGGGACAGCTGGCCGACGAGCGGCTGCGCCAACTGGCCGAGACCAGCCGCCTGTACGAAGCGATTTCACGGCTCGCGTTGGCGGAACGACTGCAGCGTGCGCTGTACGCCATCGCCGAGCAGGCGGGCGCGCAGCAGGACATGCCCGAGATGATGCGTTCGCTGCATTCCATCGTCAGCAGTCTGATGTACGCGGAAAATTTCTACATCGCGCTGTACGAAAAGGCCACGGACACCGTCCGTTTCCCCTACTACGTCGACATCGCCGACGCCGATCCGCCGCTCCCAGACCAGAACACACCGTTGCGCGAGCTGCTGCACAGCCTCACGTGGAACCTGCTGCAGGAAGGCATTCCGCTGATGGGTTCTCTGGACGAGCTGAAACAGCAATTGGGCGATCGCTTCGTGCTGCTGGGCCCACGCTGCGAGCACTGGCTCGGGGTGCCATTGATGCGCGGCGGACAGGTGGTCGGCGGAATCGTGATGCAGAGCTACCGCGCTGATACGCACTACTCCAGGCACGATCTCGAACTGCTGAGCTATGTCGCCCAGCATGTGCAGACCGCACTGGAACGGCGTGAGGCACACATCGAACTGGGCCGCCGCGTGGCCGACCGCACTGCCGCACTGCGCGAAGCCAATCGCGTATTGCGCCAGCAGGTCCTGCAGCGGCAGCGCGGCGAGCGCTTGCAGGCGGCGCTGTTCCGGATCGCCGAACTGGCCAATACCAGCGACAGCCTGGAAAAATTCTACGCAGCCATGCACCAGGTCATCAGCGGACTGCTGTATGCCCGCAACTTCTACATCGCCCTCGTCGACGAAGAAAGCGGGTATCTCACCTTTCCCTATTCGGTCGATGAAGTCGACAATGTGCGGCCGCCGCGGGCGCATGGACGCGGAGCGACTGAGTACGTGCTGCGCAGTGCCAAACCCTTGCTGGCCGATCCGAAGGAGATCGAGCGATTGGCCACGCTCGGAGAGATCAGCCACTTCGGTGCCCGCTCGGTGTGCTGGCTCGGCGTGCCGCTGCTGTGGAACGGAAAAGCCATGGGTGTGCTGGCGTTGCAGAGCTATTCGCAGGAGCACACCTACAACGAACGGGACCAGGAACTTCTCACCTTCGTCAGCTACCACATCGCCAATGCGCTGCAACGCAGACACGCCGCATCGTCACTGAAGCAGGCCTATGCCGGACTGGAACGCCGCGTCACCGAACGGACCCGGGCGCTGGCGCTGGCCAATCGCGACTTGCGCGAACAGATCGCCGAACGCGAACGCGTCGAGCGAAGGCTCAAGTACGAGACTCTGCATGATTCGTTGACCGGCCTGCCCAATCGCACGTTGCTGCTGCAGCGCCTGGAGCAGGCGATGCAGCGCTACGGCGAAAACCCGAACGAACAGTTCGCCGTGCTGTTCATCGATCTGGATCGCTTCAAGGTCATCAATGATTCGGTGGGACATCTGGTCGGCGACGACTTGCTGTTTCAGGTCGGCGGCCGCATCCGCGCCTGCCTGAAGACCCGCGATGTGGTCGCGCGCCTGGGTGGCGACGAGTTCGCCGTGCTGCTCGAGGGAATCACTGAAAGCAGCAAGGCCATGCTGATTGCCGAACGCATCATCGTGGAACTGCAGACGCCGTTCCGGCTAGGCACCAAGGAAATATTCACCTCGGCCTCGATCGGCATCGCGTTGTCCAGCCCGCACTACCGGCAGCCGGAGGAATTGCTGCGCGACGCCGATGCGGCGATGTACAACGCCAAGGACGGTGGCCGGCATCGTGCCGCCATGTTCGACGACCGCCTGCGCCGCGAGGCGCTGTCGCTGCTGGACATGGAGAGCGATCTGCGGCATGCCTTGAGCCGCAATGAATTCGTGCCGTTCTACCAGCCGATCGTCGCTCTGACGGATGGTCGCGTGGCCGGTTACGAAGCGCTGCTGCGCTGGCACCATCCCGAACGCGGATTGCTGTCGCCGAACGATTTCCTGCTGATCGCCGAGGAGTGCGGCTGTGCCGAGGCAATCGACTGGCAGATTTTCGAACAGGTCTGCGCGCAGGCGATGCAGTTGATCGGAACGGATGATTTCATCAGCATCAATGTCTCCGGTCGGCACTTCCGTTCCGCCGATCTCGATCAGCGCCTGCTGGCTCTGTTCAACCAGTACGACGTGCCGACCAGCTGCATCCGGATCGAAGTCACCGAGCGAGCGCTGCTGGAGAACCCGACCCAGGTCAAACAGATGCTGATGAATCTGCGCAGCCATGGCGTCGGTATCGCACTCGACGATTTCGGCACCGGCTACTCCTCGCTCAGCTACCTGCATCAATACCCGTTCGAGACCTTGAAGATCGATCGTTCCTTCATCACCGAACTGCCCGTCGACGATGAAGAAACACCGGGTCTGGCGCTGGTCCGCGCCATTCAGGTGCTGTCGGATTCGCTGCGCATGAAAGTGATTGCTGAAGGCATCGAAAAGGAGTCCCAGCGACAGGCGCTGCTGCGCGTGGGTTGCCGCTATGGCCAAGGCTTTCTGTTTGCCACGCCGCAGCCGGCGGAAACCTGGCTGCATACGGATCGCCCGCTGCTGCTTGCCTAGCAACGCGATTCAAAACGACTTCAGCGCCGCGGCATCGATATCACTGCTCGGTTTCCGAAGCATCAAGCGCCGCGCTGTCACTGAGCAGATGTTCGGCGTCGATGCGATCAAAGTAGTAACGCTGCGCGCAGAACTCGCAGATCACCTCGATCTCGCCATTGCGCGCAACCAGCGCCGCCTCCACTTCGATGCGACCCAGCGAGCGCAGCATCGAGGTGACCCGTTCGCGGCTGCAGCTGCAGCCGAATGCAAGGGGACGCGGTTCCGACAGCTGCGCGGATTCGTCGTGATAGAGGCGATGGATCAGTTGTTCAGGTGCTGTGGCCAGCAATTCCTGCAGGCCCAGCGTGGCGGTCAGATGCACGATGCGGTTCCATGCATCTTCGTCCGGCAGCGTGTCGTTGCCACCCAGGTCAGGAATCTTCTGCAACATCAGGCCGACAGCGTGGTCGCCATCGGCCGCCAGCAGAATCCGTGCGGGCAGCTGTTCCGATTGCAGGAAATAATTTTCCAGTGCGCCGGACAGGCTCGCGTCCTGCAGGTCGACCAGACCCTGATAACGCTGGCCGCGATCGATGTTGCCGATGGTGATCGCCATGATCGCATCGGGCAGCACGTCCAGCGCCAGCGGTGCCGGCAACGGATCGTCCCAGCGCGCCAGCCCGCGCAAGCGCCCCCGATCGCTGCACTCGGCGAACAACAGGCGCAGCGCACCGCTGCTTTTCAACTCGATGGAGAGGGCGCCATCGAGTTTGATGTTGCCAGTCAGCAGCGCACTGGCCACCATCGTCTCGCCCAACAGCGCGTGCAGCGAGGATGGATAGTCAGCACGCCCGGCAATGTCGCGCCACGCCGCCCCGAGGCGCACGAGTACACCGCGCACCCCGGCGCGCTCGAGCAGGAAGCGATGCATCACGTCGTCGTCGATCAGGTTTTCCATGATGGGCAGTCTCTGCAGGTCAAGCGTCCCAGATGGGGGCACGGCCAGGGCGGAACAACGCCTTATACTTGCCTGATTCCCTTTTGCGCATCGTCATGAAAAGCCTGTCCGGCCATCCCCGCTCGATCCGGTTGCTGCGTGCGCTGCTGATCCTGTTGCTGGCCTGGCTGCTGCTGAGCTGGCTGGTGGTACTGATACTGCGATTCGTGCCGCCATGGACTTCGGCGGTGATGATGGAGCGTCAGCTGGGTGCCCTGATCCACGGTGACAAGGACTTTCGGCTGCAGCACCGCTGGGTTCCCTGGAAAGAAGTTTCGCCGTGGGTTCCGCTGGCCATGGTCGCTGGCGAGGACCAGAAGTTTCCTTATCATCATGGTTTCGATTTCGACTCCATCCACGATGCGATGGACGCCGCCGATGATGGCAGGCGCCTGCGCGGAGCCAGCACGATCAGCCAACAGACAGCCAAGAACCTGTTCCTGTGGAACGGTCGCAGCTTCGTGCGCAAGGGACTGGAAGCCTATTTCACCGTGCTGATCGAGGTGACGTGGCCCAAACAGCGCATCCTCGAGGTGTACATGAATCTGGCCGAGCTGGGCGACGGTGTGTACGGCGTCGGCGCGGCCAGTGACGTGTATTTCCACTTGCCGCCGAACCGGCTCGGTCCTGCCGAAGCGGCGCGCCTGGCGGCCGTGCTGCCCAGCCCGCGCCGCCTGCACGCGAATCATCCCAGTGCCTACGTCATGGCTCGCAGCAACTGGATCCAGCAGCAGATGAGCCGGCTGGGCGGGCCCGGCTACATACAGGGCCACGCTCCCGCACGACAGCCGCATTGAGAAAGGCCGCAGCCCGCAGCGTTCGCCAGGCGTCCGACGCCTCCGTCCGGCTTCACGACGTGGTTACCCGATGCAGCCACGTCGGCAGTAGACTTCTGCGAACACGCCCCTCTCCGGGGCCGAGGGGAGACCGACGCATGAGCCAGGTCAGACATCTGCTGGAAGGCAAGGGTCGCAGCATCTTTTCGATCTCTCCGGATGCGCCGGTACTGGACGCCATCAAGCACATGGCCGAGCACCGCATCGGCGCATTGCTGGTGATGCGCGGCGATCAGCTGGTCGGAGTCGTATCGGAGCGCGACTACGCGCGCAAGGTGATCCTGCAGGGTCGATCCTCGGCACAAACCGCCGTGTCCGACATCATGCGAAGCGAGCCATTGACGGTCGGACCGGATACTGACGTGTTCGACTGCATGCGGCTGTGCACTGACAGTCGCGTGCGTCACCTGCCGGTGATGGATGGCAATGCCGTGGTCGGGGTGATCTCGATCGGTGATCTGGTCAAGGCGGTGATCGACGCACAGGCCGACCAGATCGAGCATCTGCAACGCTATATCACCAGCTGAGCACGGAACGGATCCCTCAGGTCGACGAACTATCGGCGTCGTTGGTCAGTGCATGCTCGTCGGGCGCCAAGTCGGGTGACCAGCCAG
The DNA here is from genome assembly GCA_040004895.1 of Rhodanobacter sp. GTDB lineage: Bacteria > Pseudomonadota > Gammaproteobacteria > Xanthomonadales > Rhodanobacteraceae > Rhodanobacter. Next base: position 23,155 of record JBDTZX010000094.1, read on the forward strand.
CGCGTCGGGACACCACCGTCGCCAGCGCGGCAACACCTGCACCAAGCAAGGCCAGTCCACCGACACCCCAGCCCAGCATGCGCAGGCAGCTCACGGAGCTGGTCACCACGAAGTCGCCAAAACGCCATACCGTGGTCTCGACAAAGTTCTTGCCCTTGTAGCGCGTCTCGCGCGGCACCCGCGTATACAGCGCATCCACCGCCGGTTTGGTCATCCCGTAGGCGAAGCCGCGCGTAATCACCAGCATCACCGCCAGCAGCAGCGGCACGCTGTGGCCAAAGAACTGGAAGTTGCCGCTTCCAATCAGCGCCACCACGGCCAGCAAGACCAGATTCACCAGCGATGGCAGCACCAGTCCCCAGCCGGCGCCGCGACGCACCAGCAACCACGGCGTCACGCTCAACTGCAGCACCGCGCCGAGCAGATTGGTTGCCAGATCAAGATCGTTGTAGAACGAAGTGCGTGCGACCGTGCTGGTGAAATGTGCTTTGGCGTAGTCGGCCACCAACGCGTAGGCCAGTGTGCCGATGCCGTCGCCGAACAACATCAGCAAGGCCATGTAACGCAGGAACGGTCGCGACCACAGCTCCCTCACACCGGCCCACAGCGAGCCGCCGATCGCCTCGTCACCACGGCCTCCAGCCTGTCGGTCATGTCGCGCTGAAAGCCGCAGCAACAGCACCAGCGACAGACTCAACGCGAATGCCGAAACCAGCAGCAGCGGCGGCACGCCAAAAAGCGTTACCAGGAACTTGGTGACCAGGGGTCCGAAAATCGCGCCGCCCATGCCACCCAGTGCGATCAGCGAAAACACCCGCCGAGCCTGATCGCTCGAAAAGATGTCCGCCATGAAACTCCAGAACAGCGACACCACGAACAGATTGAACACGCTGACCCAGACGAAAAAGATCACCCCCAGCGTCCGCGCACCGATGCGGTCCTGTGCCACGAACGCCGGCACGAACGCGAACAGGCACACGATGAAGAAGCTGTAGCTCCAGCCGAGCAGCTTGCGCCGCGGGAAACGTGTCGCCAGCCAGCCGAATACCGGTGTCAGCAGCAGCATCACGCTGAAGGTCGCGAAATAGAACAACGGCAATGCGATGGATCCCACTGCACCGCTCAGCTGATCGCGCACCGGCCGGATGATGTAATACGACGTCATCACGAAGAAGAACGCCAGCGCGGACAGCAGCGGCGGGGTGCCTTGTTCCGCAGTGATAGGACGAGGCAGACTCACGGAAATATCCGAGACGTGGGGCGCGGCAAGACTAGCATGCGTCCATGTCCATCCAGCGAAGTACGGGAGTGCGATGAACGACTACGACTTCGTGATCGTCGGCGCAGGATCGGCCGGCTGCGTGCTGGCCAACCGGCTCAGTGCGCAACCCGGCACGCGGGTATTGCTGCTGGAACCTGGTGGAGCCGATTCCAATCCGCTGATCCACATGCCGGCCGGTATTGCGCGGCTGGCGAACAATCGGCGGCTCAACTGGAACTACTGCACCGAACCCGAGCCGGAACTCCATCAGCGTCGCTTGTGGTGGCCTCGCGGCAAGACCCTTGGCGGGTCCAGTTCGATCAACGCCATGTGCTACGTGCGTGGCGTGCCGGCCGACTACGATGGATGGGCGCAGGCGAGCGGTGATCCGCGCTGGTCATGGCCGCAGGTGCTGCCATGGTTTCTGCGCAGCGAAGACAACACGCGCGGCGCCAGTGCGTGGCATGGTGCCGGTGGCCCGCTGGGCGTGTCCGACCTGCGCCATCACAACGTGCTGTCGTCGGCACTGATTGATGCAGCCGGCAGCGCGGGTTACGCCCGCAACGGAGATTTCAATGCAGCGCAGCAGTCCGGCTTCGGTCTCTATCAGGTAACCCAGCGCGATGGACGCCGCTGTTCGGCGGCGGTGGCTTATCTGAAACCCGTACGCCGCCGCACCAACCTGCATGTTCGCACTCATGCACTGGTCGAACGCGTGATTGTCGAACACGGTCGTGCCGTGGGCGTGCAGCTACGACGTGGTCGTCATGACTCCGAGCGGATTGCGGCGGGCGAGGTCATCCTCGCGGCAGGCGCGATCAACACGCCACAGTTGCTGATGCTTTCCGGGCTCGGTCCGGCCGGTCATCTGCGCGAACATGGCATCCGGGTGATTGCCGACCTGCCCGACGTCGGCGGCAATCTGCAGGACCATCTCGACATCTGCACACTGGATCGCAGCACCCGCAAGATCACCTACGACCATCTCAACGAGCTGACCACCGGTTTGCGCTGGCTGCTTCGTCACGACGGGCCGGGCACTTCCAACATCGCCGAAGCCGGCGGCTTCGTGCGCAGCCGGCTGGCCGAGGATCCGCGCTGCGACCTGCAGTTTCATTTCGTGCCCGCGCTGCTGGACGATCACGGCCATCATCGTCTTCCCGGCCATGGCTACACCCTGCACGCGTGCTGTCTGCATCCTAGCAGTCGCGGCCGACTGCGACTGCGATCGGCTGATCCCGCACAGCCGATCGCGATCCATGCCGGTTACCTCAGCGACCCGGAAGGAAACGACCTGCGGCGCATGATCGAAGCGGCGCGACTGTCGCGCACGATCCTCGATCAGTCCGCATTCGACGACTACCGCGGCGAATGCGTGTTTCCCGAACGTCGGCTGCAGAGCGACGCTGACCATGCCGACTTCATCCGGCGCAAGGCGGAGACCATCTACCACCCGGTCGGTACCTGCAGGATGGGCAGGGATGACCGCTCGGTGGTCGACAGCGAGCTGCGGGTGCGTGGTGTTGACGGACTGCGCGTGGTCGATGCCTCGGTGATGCCGAGCCTGCCGACCGGCAACACCAACGCGCCAACCATCATGATTGCCGAACGTGGGAGTGCGCTGCTGCTCGGCGAAAACTGAAGGCGACATGGCAAACCATGCATCGCACCGGGTGCGCTGTCACATCGGCAGCGGACAGTGCAGGCTGGCGCAGATGACCCGCAGCAACGACGCTTCGTCCGCGCTGACGACACCGTCCGCCCGGATCGCGCTGACCAGGCTCTGGACCAACACGTCCTTGGCCGCCGGCATCAGCCGGTCGAGATCGTCCAGCGCACGCTCGAACGGCAGCTGCCACGCCGTGGGCGGGGGCGTCCACTCCATCGCCGCACCGGGAAACGCCTTCTGCATGGCCAGCAGCCACGCACGACGCGCCGCCGTTTCGTCGGCGGCGCCATTCGCCGCGACCACTGCGCAGACCAGAATCACGCTGTCGCGGCATGCCGGCAGTTTCTTCAGGCCCTCCACCGGCGTCCGGTTCGGGCGTTGCGCTTCCAGCAGCTGAATGCGCAGCAGCCGGGTCAGGCAGTACTCGTCGAGATCCACGCGACCATCCGCGCGCACCAGCGCGTCCAGCGTGTCCAGCAAGGTCTGCTGGCGACCTTCGGACAGCTGCTTCAGCGCGGGAAATGCCAACGCAGCCAGCGGCAGACGCAATCCCGGCGACAGCGTTTCCACCTCGTCAAAGGCAGCCATCGCGCTTCGCTGCAAGTCGTCGCCAAATGCATCGGCGACCAGCCGGCGTTGGGTGGCTTGCAATGCCGTCTCGGCGGACATCGCCAGTGCCAGCATGGTCGAGAGTGCCGATTCGGGTTGTTGCACGGCTGAAGTCAGGCTATCCGGCAAGCTGTCACGCAAGGCAGCAGCCTGCCTGAAATCAGGTGCAGCACCCATGCCTGCGACTGCCACTGCAGCTCCCGCCAGCACACTGGGCAACGAGGACGGTATCGATAAGCCCGGCATATCCAGCGGATTTTTCGGCTTGCTGGCGGCAACCACTTCCGGCGTCTGTGTCTGCCTGTCCGCGGCCCGCTGCATCGACGCTGCAAGTTCTGCGAGTTCTTCTTCGCGAAAGCCGGGCTCGAGCGCGCGGATGCGCTCCACCAGTGGCGGGTGCGTGGCGAACAGCGCGTTGAACTTGCCGGCCTCGCCGAACAGCATGTGCGCCACTTCCTGCTTGTTGGCCACCTGCAGCTCGGAACCTTCGCTCAGTATCGCGATCTTCTTCAGCGCACCTGCGATGCCATCGGTCTGCCGGGTGTACTGCACCGCGGATGCGTCGGCCAGCGATTCGCGCGACCGCGCTACCGCTGCCTGGATCAGCCGTCCGAAGAAATAGCCGATATAGCCGACGACGATCAGTGCCAGGCCGATCATCCACACCTGGCCACCACCGCCATCGCGCCGGCTGCTGCGGCCACCGCCGAACCAGATCACCTTGCGCCCGACAATGGCCAGCACCAGGATCCCGAACAGCAGGCCCATCAGGCGAATATTGAGGCGCATGTCGCCGTTCAGCACGTGACTGAACTCGTGCGCGATCACGCCTTGCAGTTCGTCACGGTTGAGGTTGTCGAGACAGCCCTGCGTCACGCACACCGCCGCGTCGGAGGCGGAATAGCCTGCTGCAAACGCATTGATCCCAGGTTCGCCTTCCATCAGGTAAATGTCGGGCACCGGGACGCCGGCCGCGATCGCCACTTCCTCGATCACGTTGCGCAGCTGACGCAGCTGGGGATCGTGCGTGTCCATGGGTACCGGCACCGCGCCCACGCTCTCGGCGACTTTCTTGCCGCCGCCGGAAAGACTCATGATGCGGAACAGCGAGCTCAGCCCGATACCGGCCAGGACCACCACCGTGCTGGTGAGCAGCAACGCAAGGTTCGACCGTGCGGGTTCGCCATCCACCGGGCGATGGCCCATGGCGATCCATACCACCACGTCGATCGCCGCGACGATGGCGACCACCGCCAGCACGAACAGCACGACCAGACGTCGGCTGCTGCCACGCACGCGCGCCTGCTGCGCAAAGAAATCCATCGGTCCTCCTGCTGAACGGTCACCGCGGCCTGCGCCGCGATGACCGGCGATCAGGTGAAGGAAACCTTCGGCGCGTCGCGCACGGCCGGATCCTCGACCTTCAGCGGCTCGGCCGCCACAAACCCGAAGCTGTTGGCCACGAACGAGGCCGGAAACACTTCGCGCTTGTTGTTGTACGTCAGCACGGAATCGTTATAGGCCTGGCGTGCAAACGCCACACGGTTTTCCGTGGAGGTCAGTTCCTCGGAGAGCTGCATCATGGTCTGGTTGGCCTTCAGATCCGGATAGGCCTCGCTCAGGGCGAACAAACGACCCAGACTTTGTGTCAAAGCATTTTCGCTGCCCGAAAGTTGCTGCATCGCGGCCGGATCGCCGGGATTCGCCTTGGCGCCGGCCAGCCCGCTGACCGCCGCGTTGCGCGCCTGCACCACCGCCTCGAGGGTTCCACGCTCATGGGCGAGATAACCCTTGGCCGTCTCCACGAGATTCGGAATCAGGTCGTGGCGCCGGGTCAGCTGCACATCAATTTGCGCAAAGGCATTCTTGTAGCCGTTGCGCGATGTCACCAATGCGTTGTAGATCGCCACGAAGTACAAGACAATCAAAACGACAACAACCAGAACAATGATCAGACCCATCGCTATATCCTCTACCCAACGGCGCTTCCCCACGCCGGAACCTAGCCAGAATACCATGCAGTTTTCCAAGTTCTTCTTGCTGATCGCAAGCGCGTGCGGGTTCGCCTGCTTGCCTGCCGGCGCAAACGCTGCCGCCGTCGCCAGATCCACTGCCGCGGTCACGCGGGGTGCGCCTCAATCCGTGCCGCAGGCGCGCGTGAAAGCCACGCTTGCCGACTATGGACGCTGGCTGGACCGGCTTGACCAGCGCCATGCGGTCGCCGGCCTGGCCACCGCCGTGGTGATCGGCGACAAGGTTGCCTACGAACACACGATCGGCTATGCCGATGCAGCCACCCGACAGCCAGTCACCCCGGATACCGTGTTCCGGCTCGCATCACTGTCCAAGGCGTTTGCCACCGCGCTGACCGGCCTGCTGGTGGACGATGGCAAGCTCAGCTGGGATACCAAGCTGGTCGACGTTCTGCCGTATTTCAAATTGAAGGACATGCAGGCAGCCGCGCAGGCCACTGTCGCCGACATCATGGGTCAGAAACTCGGCCTGCCGCACAACACCTACGACAACATGCTCGAAGGCGACATCCCTTACGAGGAACTGGTGCGCAAACTGGACGAGGTCGACCTGACCTGCGGAGTCGGCCAGTGTTACGGCTACCAGAACGTCGCATTCGGCATGATCGGCGACGTTGTGCTGGCGCGCACCGGCGACTTTTTCTATCGACTGGTCGACAAACGCCTCTTCTACCCACTCGGCATGACCACCGCCAGCTACGGTCGCGCCGCGCTGGAATCGAGCAAGAGCTGGGCGCGCCCGCATCGCGCTTCGGCGCATGGCTGGATACCGTTCGAGCCGAGTGAAACCTATTACCGCGTTGCACCTGCGGCAGGCGTCAACGCCAGCCTGCACGACATGGAAAAATGGTTGATCGCACAAATGGGCGGACGCCCCGACGTGTTGTCGACATCACTGCTCGATGTCGTGCACGCGCCTGGCGTTGCCACTCCCACCGAACTTCGCGCCACGCCATGGCGCAGCGCCCGATTGACCGCCGCGCACTACGCCATGGGTTGGCGCGTCTACGAATACGGCGGCGAAACGCTGATCTATCACGCCGGTGCGGTGGCCGGCTATCGCACCATGATCGGCTTCTTTCCGAAATACCACGTCGGCGTGGTCACGCTGTGGAACTCCACCGGTCCGGTACCCAGCGGCTTGATGCCGATGGTGTTCGACAGCCTGCTCGGCCTGCCCCATGTCGATTGGGCCGGCGTCGAGAGCGACGCGCCAGCGCGCGCGACGCCCAGGAAAGGCAAGAAGCTGAAACACCGGCGTCGCTCACCACGCCATCGTTGAAACAGTGCGGATTATCATCAGCTGGCAGGGCGCATGAAAAAAACATGCGCCCTGCTACGTGCCGATGCGGCACAATCCGGCGCTAAAGTTTGAACTCGATGCGCTGCTGCTTGGTGCTGGCGACAGCCACACCATCTTTCATGGCCGGCGTGAACCGATAGCGCTCCACCGCATCCATCGCGGCTCGGTCGAACACACGGCGAGGCAGTGAGTCCACCACCTTGACGCCGCTGGTACGCCCATCGGCTTCGACCGTGAACGACACCATCACCCAGCCCTCCTGTCGCGCGCGCATGGCGGCGGTCGGGAAACGGGCCGGCGAAGCCTTCACCAATACCGCATCGCTGCTTTGGCCGCCGCCGGTGGTTGCTGCAGCCGTCTGCTGCGACTGCGTGGATTGCACGGCCGCGACGGGGGGCGGTACCGGCTGCGCCGCGCGTGCCTGCTGTGCCTTCTGCTGTTCGGCGGCTTTCGTCTTTTGCTGTTCAACGACAAGCTGGTCCGCCGCCAGCTTGTCAGCCGCAGCCTTCTGTGCTGCCAGCTGCTGGGCTTTCTGTTCGTCGACCACCTGCTGCTGTTGCTTGTCCAGCAACTTGCGCTGGGCATCCAGCTTGGAGCGCAGGATGGTCAACGTGAAATTGGCAGGGTCGGCCTTGGCGAGCAGGTCGATCTGGCGTTGTGCTTCGTTGAAGTCACGCGAATTGACCGCCTGCTCCGCCGAAGTGGCGGCGAACGGAAAAGTCTCGCGCAACGCATCGGAGGCCACTTGGTTGCCCGGCTGCTTGACCAGAACCCGCAGATAGAACTCGAAAGCGTTGTTGCCGTTCGGCGCAAGATAACGCTGTTCGTTGATTGCCTTGCGCGCTTCGCCGAGCAACTGGTTGATGTCCATTCCAGCCACGTTCGCCGGCGGCGGCGCCACTCGCTCCGTAGAGGATACGGGGGTGGACGGATGGCCGCCCGCGTCCTCCATGACCAGATCCTGGTGAGGCTTGATGATCAGAAACCATGCGCCCACGGCGAGCAGAGCAACGATGGCGATGATGGCAATGACTAAAGGCCTGACGGCCCCACGCGCATGCCGGCGCGCAGCTAGTAAGTTTCGGGTATCCATGGTCTCTCACTGAGTGTCGACAGATACCCGCGCTTTTTCCCCCTGTAGGAGCGGAGAGTCCCCCGGACTCGCCGCGGCGCGGATGTACGAAAGGTAGCTCCAATGAACCGGCACGGCAAATCCCGGCCAGATCGGCAGAATCGGAAACACCTGATTGGCAACGCCTGAAAGCAGGAGCGATGCGGTCCGGATCGACCGGTCCGGACAGGCGGCGGCAGAATTCACGCCCCTTAAACGAAGCGTCCCGGCCAGGCCGGGACGAAATCTTCTCGAAGGACTCTCCCCGCGCTGGGCACCGCGGGGAGAGAAATCGATTAACTATCTTATTAGTGTGTAGCGTGCTGCTTGCAGCTTACTTCTTGGCTTTGGAGGTCTTGGTGGCTTTCATCACCTTGGCCGGTGCAGCTTTCTTGGCGGCGGCCTTCTTCGGCGCAGCCTTCTTCGCGACTTTCTTTACGGCAGCTTTCTTGGCTGCCGGCTTCTTGGCGGCAGCCTTCTTCGGCGCAGCCTTCTTCACGGCTTTCTTGGCTGCCGGCTTCTTGGCGGCAACCTTCTTCACGGTGGATTTCTTGGCGGCCGATTTCTTGGCGGCCGGTTTCTTTGCGGCGGATTTCTTGGCAGTGGCCATAGTTCGTCTCAGCTCCTCATCAGTTGGCAGTGGTTGCCCAGTAAAAGCGTGCAGGAACGCTTCGACCAACAAGTCGCTGTTGGTAGCGTGCCGAAGATTGTTCACTTGACGGTGCGTGCGCAAATCGGAAAGCCGCCGCAAAACATGCAGCGGAATCGAGACGGTGATCTTGCGAACCGCGTTCGCTTTTTCACCGTGCTCGACGTACGGCTTGATAAATTTTGCTGTCGCCATAACGCACATTCCCCGTGATCTGTTGCGAAAGCTATCCCTGAAGATTTCCGGTGTCAATTGATTTCAACCAACAAATCGAACGTCTCCGGCAACCCGAAAGTCCCGGAAGCCCATTGCAGCAACGCCTCACGGACAATCGGCTTGAATATTAATGGACGTCTATACGTCCATACAATTTAGTACGAATATATGAAGAATGTCTTGAAACCCTTGTCGCACAAGGATTTCGGCAAGAACAACCTGTTTAGGTCAACGCTTTGTTTTTCAGATAGTCGAAAAAAGATGAGCAATTTTTCTTGGCCGCGAGAGCGCATTTCAGAGATGAACGCAAGGCCACCGGGGCCACTGAAAGTCGTTCGCGGAAAAGCGGAAAAATTCCCGAATGACGATCGATTTCGGTTTCCATGCAGTCGCCACGAATGAATTTCCGATGCCTCAAACGACTCCGCGGAACCTGCAAACGATGGTCACGAACCGTTCGCGATTGCGATGAAGATGAGCATCAGAAAGTTATTTTTTGACTGTCGACATGGTCACGAATGCGTGGATCGGATCGTGAATCCGGCGGTACGTTCGTGCACGATGCATGACGAACGGAACCACAACGCAGGGACGGTCGAGGTCGACTCTTTCATCGCCGCCGAGTCCTGCATGGAAGAAAAGCAGCAGCGATGGCAGGCGGTCGCGGGGGCAACTGAAGTGAACCGTACAGATGCAGACGGCCGCACATGGCGGCCGTCGAAAGCGCAAACGCAGGTTGGAATCAGTGTTCGTCGTTTTCGACCAGCTCCTCGTAGGCATTCGCGTCGAGCAGTTCATCCAGCTCGGCCCGGTCGCTGGGGCGCACGAGAAAAATCCAGCCCTCGCCGAATGCATCCTCGTTGATGGTCTCCGGCTTGTCGTTGAGCAGCTCGTTGACCTCCACCACCTCACCGGAAATCGGTGAATAAATGTCCGATGCCGCCTTTACCGATTCCACCACCGCGGCGCCGGTGCCCGCCTTCACCGCGGAACCGACCTCAGGCAGCTCGACATAGACGAGGTCTCCCAGCTGCTCCTGGGCGTGGTGGGAAATACCCACGCGGACCAGACCGTCGTCTTCGACGCGGGCCCACTCGTGGGACTTGAGGAACTTCAGATCGCCAGGAATCTCGCTCATGATCGTGTCCAGTAGTTGGTTTAAGTCAGCCTGCGACCGGTGATTCTAGCCGCATCCATTGCGAGGCAGAACGTGTCATGGACAGAAACGTGCCGAGAAGCGGTCAAATGCCCTCACAGGGCTTGCCATCGCGTACGAACGGATACTTGACCACCCGCACCGGAACTTCGCGCCCGCGGATATCCACGCGCACGTCGCCTGGGGGACCGGAAGGAATGCGCGCGAATGCCACTGCCTTGTTGAGGGTTGGCGCGAAACTGCCGGAAAGAATCTCGCCGTCGCCATTTGCGGTCAGCACTTTCTGGCCGTGACGCAGCACGCCCTTGTCGTCGAGCACCAGACCGACCATCACGCGTTTCACCCCGGCGGCCTTCTGCGCTTCGAGCACCTGGCGTCCGATGAAGGCGCGCCCTTCGTCCAGCGCAATCGTCCAGCCCAGATTGGCTTCCCATGGCGAAACGCTCTCGTCCATGTCCTGGCCATACAGATTCATGCCGGCCTCGAGTCGCAGGGTGTCGCGCGCGCCGAGCCCGGCCGGCGCCACGCCGGCGGCGGCCAGCGCATCCCACAACGCCACCGCGTGCTCGTTCGGCACGATGATCTCGAAGCCGTCCTCGCCGGTATATCCGGTGCGCGCGATGAACAGCGGCATGCCGTGTGGTCCCTGTGCGGCAGCCGCCGCGAACTTGCCGAGCTTCTCGACGCGCGGTCGATCAATGTCGTGCAGCAGGCCAAGAACTTTCGCGCGAGCGTTCGGGCCCTGCACCGCGATCATCGCGAACTCCGGGCGCTCGATGACCTGCACATTGAATGCGGCGGCCTGCTGCTCGATCCACGCCAGGTCCTTCGCGCGCGTCGCGGCATTGACCACCAGGCGAAAATGCGCTTCGTCGAAAAAATACACGATCAGATCGTCGATCACCCCGCCCTGCTCGTTCAGCATGCACGAGTACAACGCCTTGCCGGTGACTTTCAGCTTGTCGACACTGTTGGCCAGCAGGTGCCGCAGGAATTCGCGGCTGCGCGCACCGTGCAAGTCGATCACCGTCATGTGCGACACGTCGAACATGCCGGCACCGTTGCGCACCGCGTGGTGTTCGTCGATCTGCGAACCGTAGCTGATCGGCATGTCCCAACCGCCGAAATCGACCATGCGTGCCCCAAGTACGCGATGGGTGGCGTTGAGCACGGTCTGGTCGGTCATCACGGCGTCGCCTGTAGAAGTCAGTCCTGCATTATCACCGCGGCCCCTGGGCAATCCAAGCGATGTTCCGTCCGGGACAGACCGACACACGCGAAGAGTCATCAACCATCTGCGCGAATCCCGTCCAGTTGCAGCAGCACCTGCCGGATCACGCGCTCCGCCAGACGTTCGGCGGATTCATCGACCGTGATCAGATGGATATCCGGCGCTTCCGGCCGCTCATAGGGAGAGTCGATGCCGGTGAAGTTGTGGATCAGACCTGCCCGAGCCTTCCGGTACAGCCCCTTTGAATCGCGACTCTCGCACTCCTCGATCGATGCATCGACGAACACTTCGATGAATTCGTCGGGTTCGAACAGCTCCCGCGTCGCCCGCCGCTCGCTTTCGTACGGCGAGATCGCGCTGACCAGCACGATCAGTCCCGCATCCACCATCAGGTGCGCGACCTCGGCGATGCGACGGATGTTCTCGACCCGGTCCTCCGGCGTGAAACCCAGATTCTTGTTGATGCCATGACGGATGTTGTCGCCATCCAGCAGATAGGTATGGTGACCGAGTGTGTGCAGACGGCGCTCGACCAGATTCGCGATCGTCGATTTGCCGGCTCCCGACAAACCGGTGAACCACAGACACAGCGGTCGTTGACCCTTGCTGGCTCCCCGCACCGTCTTGTCGATGTCGAGCTGCTGCCAGTGCACGTTGGCAGAGCGGCTCAGGGCGAAATCGAGCATGCCGCACGCCACGGTCGCGTGGTTTTCGCGATCGATCAGGATGAAGCCACCCAGCACGCGATTGATCGCATAGGATTCGAACGCGATCGCCGCATCGAGACCGATCGTGCAGTAGCCGACCTCGTTGAGTTCGAGATGGCGAGCGGCAAGTTTCGCCTGGCTGTTGACATCGACCTTGTGCTTGATCGACATCACTCGGGCATTGACCGTGCGCGTGCCGATCTTCAGCCAATAGGTGCGATGGGGCAGCAGCGCGGCGTCCGCCATCCACAACAGATGACCATTGAACTGGTCGGCGACCGGTGCGGGTTTCGCGGCGTCCGCGATCACATCGCCGCGGCTCACGTCGATCTGGCGATCCAGGCATAGCGTTACCGCCTGCCCCGATACCGCCTGTTCGAGGTCGCCGTCGGCAGACACGATGCGCTCGATGCGGGCACGCTGGACTCCCGGCTGGATCATCACCTCGGCGCCGCGCACCACCCGACCGCCGCAGATGGTCCCGGCGTAGCCGCGAAACGACTGATCCGGCCGGTTCACCCATTGCACCGGCATGCGGAAATCGTCGGCGTGCACCTTCACCACATCGATCGATTCCAGCAGGTCCAGCAACGACGGCCCGCTATACCAGGGCATCCGCGTCGAAGGGCCGCCGACGTTTTCACCGCTCAGCGCCACCACCGGCAGGCAGTAAACCTGGAGAATGCCCAACTCCGGCGCGAGTGCGCGGTACTGCGCGACGATGTCCTGGTAGATCGCTTCGTCGTAGTCAACCAGATCCATCTTGTTGACGGCCAGCACCACCTGCCGGATGCCAAGCAGTCCGCAGATATAGCTGTGCCGGCGCGTCTGCGGCAGCAATCCCTTGCGTGCATCGACCAGCACCACCGCCAGTTCGGCGTTGGAGGCGCCGGTAGCCATGTTGCGCGTGTACTGTTCGTGCCCGGGGCAGTCGGCCACGATGAAACTGCGGCGGGCGGTGTGGAAATACCGGTACGCCACATCGATCGTGATCCCTTGCTGGCGCTCCGCATCCAGGCCATCGGTGAGCAGCGAGAAATCGAGCACGTCGCCGGTTTCCGCATGCAATCGGCGGCTGTCGCCGACCAGCGCGGCCAGCTGATCCTCCGGAACCACTCCGGCGTCGTAGAGAAGTCGGCCGAGCAAGGTGCTCTTGCCGTCGTCGACGCTGCCGCAGGTGATGAAACGCAGCAACCCTTTCGCAGGCAGTGCCACGGCGCGCTCCGACTGCATGGCCATCAGAAGTAGCCTTCCTGCTTCTTGCGTTCCATCGACGCCGACGGATCCTGGTCGATCACCCGCCCCTGTCGTTCCGAGCTGCGCGAACTGGCCATTTCTTCGATGACCTTGTCCAGCGTGTCGGCCGAGGATTCGACCGCGCCAGTGAGTGGATAGCAGCCAAGCGTACGAAAGCGCACCTCGCGCATCCGGACCGTCTCACCCTCGCGCAGCGTGAAACGATCGTCGTCGACCATGATCAGTGCGCCGTCGCGCTCGACCACCGGCCGCTGCCTGGCGAAGTACAGCGGCACCACCGGAATGTTCTCGCGACGGATGTACAGCCACACGTCGCGCTCGGTCCAGTTCGACAGCGGGAATACCCGCACGCTCTCGCCCTTGTGCACGTGGGTGTTGTAGGTGTGCCAGAACTCCGGGCGCTGGTTTCTCGGGTCCCAGCGATGCTGTTCGTTGCGGAACGAAAAGATCCGCTCCTTGGCGCGCGACTTTTCCTCGTCGCGGCGGGCGCCGCCGATCGCCGCGTCGAACGCGTGCAGGTCCAGCGCCTGTTTCAGCGCCGCCGTCTTCATCACGTCCGTGTGCACGGTGGCGCCGTGAGTCAACGGCGAAATACCCTGGCGCACGCCGTCTTCATTGATGTGTACCAGAACCTCCACGTCACCCGCAGCGGCCACCTGCTCGCGAAACGCGATCATCTCGCGAAACTTCCAGGTGGTATCGACGTGCAGCAACGGCATTGGCGACCTGGCCGGATGGAATGCCTTGCGCAACAGGTGCAGCAGCACCGAGGAATCCTTGCCGATCGAATACAGCATCACCGGCCGCTGGAACGACGCCATCACCTCCCTGAAAATGAAGATGCTCTCGGCTTCGAGGTCGTCGAGATGGGAGCGCAGCGCAAGTGGAGGTGTGGTCATGCCATGAAGATTCGAGAAGTGATTGCCGCGGGAGCAGGCGTCGCCGTCATCGGAGAGGACGACAGCGCGCCCATGTTACGCGATGCTCAGGCAAGCACGGGATAGGTCGGCTCGACATCCAGCGAGGCTGCACACACCGATGCCAGTTCCAGCAGGCGCAGATCCGAGCCCCGCGCGCCGACCATCTGCAGGCCGATCGGCAATCCGTTCGGCAGGGTGCCCATCGGCAGGCTCACCGCCGGGCAGCCGGCGAGGCTGGCGAAACTGGTGAGGTCGGCGACCGAATCGGGTTCCGGCCCGTCCAGTGCGAACGCCCCCTGCGGCGTGGTCGGCAGCACCAGCACGTCGACCTGGGCAAACAGCCGGCGCATTTTCAGGGTGGCGGCATCGAGCACGCGATCAGCCACCGCATAGTCGGCGGCACTGCTGGCTGCGGCGAAATCGAGCATGTGCCGGAAGCGTGCGGACACCGGGCGCTCGGCGTTCTGCAGGTCGGCCGCGAATGTTCCGAGCATCTCCGCTTCCATCAGCAACAGACCGGCACGACGGGTGCGACCGAAATCCCAGTCATCGAAATCCACCTTGCGCCGATCGTTGAGCGCGTGCGGCAATTTCGCCAGGGCCGCTTCGAACACCTCGATCACATCCGGCTGCACGCCCACGCCGGCCAGGTCGGGCAACAACCCGGTACGCAGGTTGCCCGGCTCCCAGTCCGGCAGCGCAAACGCCACCCGCCGCCGTCGCGAACGGGCATCGTCGGCATCGTAACCAGCCAGCACCTGCAACAGTACGGTGAGGTCATCCGCGCTGCGCGCCAGCAATCCCACCGCATCCAGTCGACGTGCCGCCGGCAGCAACCCGCGGGCGGATATTTCGCCATGGGTCGGCTTGAGTGCATAGATGCCGCAATAACTGGCCGGGATGCGGATCGAGCCGAGGCTGTCCGAGCCGATGGCCGCCACCGCCAACCCCGCTGCCACTGCCGCCGCCGCGCCACCGGAGGAGCCACCGGCGCTGTAACCGTGCCGGTGCGGATTGTGGGTCGCGCCGAAGTGCGGGTTATCGGTGGCCGCGCCAAGCGCACCTTCGTCCATGTTGGTCTTGCCGACCAGCACCGCACCGGACGCCCTCAGGCGCGCCACCACATGCGCGTCTTCCTGCACGGGCCGATTGCGGCCCGGCAATCCGGCGCGCGTCGGCCAGCCCGCCATGTCGAAATTGTCTTCCAGCGCCAGCGGAATGCCGTCGAGGCGTCCGATCACGCCGTCGCGCCGGCGCCGGTCGGCCATGTGCGCCTGCTCCTGCATCAGGCTCGAACGCAGATCGATATAGGCGTTGAGTTCCGGATTGAGCCGTTCGATCGCCTGCTGATACACATCGGTCAGCGCCTGCGGCTGGACACGGCCCAGCGCCAACCAGTGCAGCAATTGACACAAGGAGGCACGACGCAGGTCGGTGTCGGCGATCGGCGGCATCGAATTCATGAGCACTCCACGTTGGTCTGGCGTTGATTATCGCCGTGTCGCGTGACCTCATTGCAAGCGGTGGCGCAGCACGCGTTGCCGCGCCGTACGCGAAACCGGACAATGGTCCATTGATCCCGACTCGCGCACGGCGTCTTGCCTGCGCGACCTTTGCACGATGGAGTCCGCCATGAGCGAACGCGAAACCATGGAATACGACGTCGTCGTCGTCGGCGCCGGCCCGGCCGGCCTGTCGTTCGCGATCCGGCTCAAGCAGCTCAAACCCGACGTGAACGTGTGCGTGATCGAGAAAGCCTCGACCATCGGCGCGCAGATTCTTTCCGGCGCGGTGATCGAACCGCAGCCGC
>JBDTZX010000119.1:0-3814 GCA_040004895.1 Rhodanobacter sp.
AACCTCCCCCTGCAAGCAGGGGGAGGAGCTGGAGCAGAGCACCGCAAAGGCCGGAGCATGCCTTGACTCCCTCTCCTTCAGCCGCGGGGACGAGCTGGAGCAGGGCACCGCAAAGGCCGGAGCATGCCTTGACTCCCTCCCCTGCATGCAGGGGAGGGTCGGGGTGGGGTCAAGCCGCGGGAGACTCCCGCAGCAACCTCAAACCGGCACCTGCGCCAGCTGCGCCAGACGACGCACTGCCACCGAGGCGATCGGGTAGTCCGCGTTCTGGGTGAGGATCTCGGCCAGCATGCTGCGTGTGTACTGCAGCGTGGCATCGTCGCGCTGCAGCCAGGCCTGCACCGGCGAGACATCCTTGCGCACGTTCGTCATCGCCAGCACCTGCAGAGCGAGCGCGCGATGCTGGTGATTGAGCTCGTCCAGCAGCGAGCCACGTGCTTGCGCATGCCAGTGGCCTTCCACCGGCAACGCCTCGATCTGGTCGCGCAGCCATTCCAGGTCAAGCGCCTCGCCCAGTTCGTAGAACACGTGCGCCACTTTTTCCATCGAGTGGCCGCCGTGCTGTGCCACCTCGACCATGTCCAGTGCAGCACGCAGCTCCGGCATACGCGACAGGCGAATGGCCAGTGCTGCCGGCATGCCCAGACCTTCCCATTTTTCCTGGTTGCAGGAGAACTCGACCTTGCCGGTCGGCGTCAACACATCGGGCAGGACTTTGCGCAGGGCCGACACGCCTTCCTGATAACGCTCGACGTTGGCGGCGATATCCAGCGTGCCGCCGGGGCGATTGAGCAACCAGCGCGTCATGTGCCGCAGCAGCGACCAGATCTGCTTGATCGCGTCGATCTGGGTGTCTTCGGCCACCTGGCTGTCGAGCAGCTCGATCTCCGCCCACAGCTCGCGCGCTTCAAGAATTTCGCGTGCCGCGGTGTAGGCCTTGGCGACAGCCGCCGGACGCTGGCCGGTGTCTTCCTGCATGCGCATCATGAAGGTGGCGCCCATGCGGTTGATCGTCGAGTTGGTCACCGCGGTGGCGATGATCTCGCGCTTCAGCCGATGCCGCTGCATGTGCTCGGCGTACTTCTCGTGCAGCGGCGCCGGGAAATAGCGCACCAGCTCCTTCGACAGATACGGATCTTCCGGAACGTCCGAATCCAGCAGTTGCTGATACAGCCGGATCTTGTCGTACGACAGCAGCACCGCCAACTCCGGACGGGTGAGTCCGGTGCCGCGCGTCTTGCGCTCGGTCAGTTCCGCTTCGCTCGGCAGGTTCTCGACCTGGCGATCAAGCGTGCCTTCGGCCTCCAGCGTGCGGATGAAGTGCGCCATCGAGCCGATGCGGCCGACCGACTGGTGCTCCATCAGGGTGATCGCCTGGTTCTGGCGGTAGTTGTCCCACAGCACCAGTTGCCCGACTTCATCGGTCATCGCGGCGAGCTGGGTGTTGCGTGCCGCTTCGGTGAGTTCGCCACGATGCACCGCATCGTTGAGCAGGATCTTGATGTTGACCTCGTGATCGGAGGTGTCGACGCCGGCGGAGTTGTCGATGAAGTCGGTGTTGAGCAGCACACCATGCTGTGCCGCCTCGATGCGACCTTTCTGGGTCATGCCCAGGTTGCCGCCCTCGCCCACGATCCTGCAACGCAGCTCGGCGCCGTTGACGCGCAACGCGTTGTTGGCGCGATCGCCGACATCGGCATGCGTTTCGGTGGAGGCTTTCACGTAGGTGCCGATACCGCCGTTCCACAGCAGGTCGACCGGAGCCTTGAGAATGGCGCTGAGCAGGTCGCTCGGCGCCATCTGCGTGATGTCCGGCTTCAGGCCCAGCAGGGCGCGTACTTCCGGCGTCAGCGGAATTGACTTGGCGCTGCGCGGATAGATACCGCCACCGGCGGAAATCAACGAGCGGTCGTAATCGTCCCAGCTCGAACGCGGCAGCTTGAACATGCGCTCGCGTTCGGCAAAGGATTTCTCGATGTCCGGGCTCGGGTCGAAGAAAATATGGCGATGGTCGAACGCGGCCACCAGCCTGGTGTGCCGCGACAGCAGCATGCCGTTGCCGAACACATCGCCGGACATGTCGCCGATACCGACGCAGGTGAAATCCTGCGTCTGGCAATCACGGTTGAGCGAACGGAAATGCCGCTTCACCGATTCCCACGCACCCTTGGCAGTGATGCCCATGCCCTTGTGGTCGTAGCCGTTGGAACCGCCGGATGCGAACGCGTCGCCGAGCCAGTAGTCGTGCTCGATCGAGATCGCGTTGGCGATGTCGGAGAACGTGGCGGTGCCCTTGTCGGCCGCGACCACCAGGTACGGATCATCCGCATCGTGGCGCACCACGTCGTGCGGATTCACCACCTTGCCTTCGATCAGGTTATCGGTGATGTCGAGCAGGCCGTTGATGAACAAGCGGTAGCAAGCGATGCCTTCGGCCAGTTGTGCATCGCGGTCGCCGCCGATCGGCGCTTTCTTGACGAAGAAACCGCCCTTGGATCCGACCGGCACGATCACCGTGTTCTTGACCATCTGCGCCTTCACCAGGCCCAGCACTTCGGTGCGGAAGTCCTCGCGCCGATCGGACCAGCGCAGGCCACCGCGGGCCACCGCGCCGAAGCGCAG
Organism: Rhodanobacter sp.; assembly: GCA_040004895.1. Classification (GTDB taxonomy): domain Bacteria; phylum Pseudomonadota; class Gammaproteobacteria; order Xanthomonadales; family Rhodanobacteraceae; genus Rhodanobacter. The sequence goes on from JBDTZX010000119.1 coordinate 2,623, forward strand.
ATGGATGCCTTCGACCCGCGGAGCGCACACCCAGATCTCGCGGTAGGGAACCGGCTTGGGCAGCTCGGGCACTTCATGTGAATCGAGCTTGAAACTGATGTAGGGACGATGTACGCCGTCCCACAGCTGGAAGAAGCTGGTGCGCAGGGTGGCGTGAATCACCGCCATGAAACTGCGCAGGATGCGGTCCTCGTCGAGGCTGGCGACGTTCTCCAGCAGCACGCCGATGGCATCGTGCACGGTGCTGCATTGCTCGCTGCGCGGAAGCGAAAGCGCGGCGCCGAGGCCATCGATCAGTGCCGGGTGCGCATCCTGTACTTTGTGCGGAATCAGCGTGCGCATTTCGGTCACCAGCGTGGCGCCGGCCGCCTTGAGTTCATCCGCCGAAAGATCCTCGCGACGCGGATCGAACTTGGCCAGGAACAGTTCGACCAGCAGCCCGGCGATCGCCGGATAGCTGTTGAGCGTGTCTTCCATGTACGACTGCGAGAACGCCACGCCGGCCTGCAGCTGGTACTTGCAGTAGCTGCGCAACATGGCGACCTGGCGCCAGCTGAGCTTGGCACCGAGGATCAGCCGGTTGAAACCGTCGTTCTCGGCGTTGCCGCGCCAGATCTGCTCGAAGGCATCTTCGAACAGTGCACCGACCTGCTCGACGCTGAAGGTCAGCTCGCCCACCGGCTGCACTTCGAAATCCTGGATCGACAGCTGCGCGCCATCGCAGGGAATCTCGTAGACATGCTCGGTCAGCACGCGCAGGCCGAGATTCTCCAGCTGCGGCAATACTTCGGACAACGCGATGTCGCCGCCGCTGCGATAGACCTTGAATCGCAGCGTCTCCGGCGCCCTGGGCGGGTGATAAAACGACATGCGCAGGGCGTTGTCGCCCTCCAGCATCGACAGCTGATGGACATCCTCGGCGGCCACGGCGGGACTGACATCCTCGACGTAACCGGCGGGCAGCGCACGTGCAAAACGGTTTGCCAGCACCACGCCCTGATGATCGCCACGCGCGTGCATCAGGGCATCGCGCACTTCGTCATGCCAGTTGCGCACGATGCTGGCCACACTCCGCTCCAGCGCGGGCAGGTCGTACACCGGCTGGTCGCCGATCTTCGGCCGCAGCACGATGCTCAGCCGGGCCAGCGCAGCCTCGCCCATCTGCACCGACGAATCGCTCTGCTCGGCGTGC
>JBDTZX010000191.1:0-12881 GCA_040004895.1 Rhodanobacter sp.
CTGGCGCCGACCAGCTGGCGTTGCGGCGGTCGACACGCACGGCGCAGTAAAGTCGACACGAAGGATCACGGCGACAACAAAGCGGACTCTTTCTTCCCGAGGTCTGCCGTGCTGATGTCCACATTGGCCCGGATCTCTATCGTGATCCGTTGAACGCTCACGTCGCCGTGCGTGTGCGGTTCGACTGCTGCGCTTCGCGGATCAGCGCATAGACCTTGCGCGCGTCGGCGATCATGTCGAACGACGGTGCCTGCCGGTTGTTGTTCATGCCCGACCAAGCCGTCCGGCCGAACCACGAGTTTGCCGACGTGCCTGGTCCGAACGTGATGCTGCCGCTGCGATCGGGTCGTTCCTTGAGCGCGATCTCGGTGAGTGTCGACAGCGACAGGCTTTTGACCTGGCGATTGAACATGCCGTCGAGGATGAGCACGCGCTGATCGGTGACCCGTAATACGTGCGCGTGCGCTGGTACCAGTCAACGAAGAATCGACCTGCCAGCATGTAGAAACCAATCAATACAAACGGAATGCCTGCCGGCGTCAGGTAGAGCGGTGGCTGATCGATCCGCATGCCGTGTCGGACATTTCCGAACACCACCATGCCACACCAGAACAGCGTGAACGGCACTGCAAACCAGTCGCTGGCGCGCAACCGCAGACCCTGCTTCGGAATGCCATTCCACAGCAGCCGCTCGTCCCGGCCCAACTCTGGCCGGAGTTTCTGCTCGACTTCAAACGTCATCCCTGTTCCCCGATCAAATACGCGGTAGCGCCTGCCAGGCGGCACGGTGTGGAGCTTGCGGGACACCTCTCCGTGACGTGTCTGCCATCAGGCGAACGGATTGTAGCCGTCCACAAGGCGGTTGGTCCGCGGACGGCATGTGCAGGCTGTGAAATAGAGACCCTGACTGGGTGGACACGCAGCCGATTTGCCTGGATCACAGCAACAATGAACCGACTTCTTTTCTTAGCACCGATCGTCGGCTTGCTTTGCTCAGCGTTTCGACAACCGATAGACCACCGTCTCCAGCGCGGTGCAGCCATCGGCGACGAAGCCAGGCAACTGCGCGAGGATGTCGTGGCGTGCCAGTGTGGTCACCTGCCAGTCGCGGCCGTAGAGATTGCGCACTTCGGCTTCCGGCACGGCGAACGGCGGGCCGGCCTTTTCGTGCTGAGGATAGTCCAGCGTGATCAGCAGACCCTGACATCCCGTGGGCAGGCGCGCTTGCAGTTCGCGCACGTAGCGGTGTCGCAACTCGGGCGGCAGCGCGATCAGCGCCGCTCGGTCGTAAACCGACGTGCAATCGGCCAGCGCGTCGGCGTCGAGGTCGAAGGCGTCACCGCAGATCAGTTCGATGTCACCGGCGCGGTAGTGGCGGCCGTAGCGTGAATCCCACACCTGCGGCGTCAGCCCGTGCTCGGCAAAAAACTGCGCGACCGCCAGCGGCGACAGCTCCACGCCCAGCACCCGGTGACCCTGCATCGCCAGCCACGCGAGGTCGAGCGACTTGCCGGCCAACGGCACGAACACTTGGCTGCCGTGCGCCAGCTTCAGCGTCGGCCAGTGCTCGACCAGCAGCGGCATCGGCGCCTCGTTGTGGAAACCGATCCGACCGTCGCGCCAGCGCTGTTGCCAGAATTCGGGGTCCATGGTGGTCCTGTTCGGGAGACGATGAGATGCCAAGCGATGCGCAGGCTGTCCGACTTTTCAGATAGATTGGTCAAGCACGCTCCCGATCATCGCGCACTCCACAGGAACCAAACCATGGATTCGATGATATCCCGGCCGCTGTTGATGACCTGCACAATGGCAATTGCGACCTGTCTCTCACCATCTGCCGCCGCGCAACCTGCACCGCAGGCTGCTTCCCCTACCAGCAAAATGCCTCCCGCACCCTCGGCCAAACCTGCGGACGTGGCTTCGATGGATGCCATCCTCGATGCTCTCTACGACGTGATCTCGGGGTCGAAGGAAAAGCAGCGCGACTGGAACCGGATGCGTTCGCTCTTTGCACCCGGCGCACGAGTCATTCCCACGAACATCGATGACAACGGGATTGCAAAGGCCGACGTGATGAGCGTGTCTGACTTCATCGAGATGGCCGCACCGGTGCTGAAAAAGGAAGGTTTCTACGAGCGTGAATCCAGGCGCACGGTGCAGCGTTACGGCGCCATCGCCCAGGTGTTCAGCACGTACGAGTCGCGGCGCGCCGCATCGGATGCCAAGCCGTTCCAGCGCGGCATCAACAGCATCCAGCTTTTGTTCGACGGCCATCGCTGGTGGGTGATGACCATCTACTGGCAGGCGGAGCGTGCCGACCTGCCGCTACCAAAACGCTATGGCGGTTGATCTCAAACCGCTGACTGAAAACGGCCTTCACCCCACAGCACTGCACCGACCACTTCGAAAAGCCCGATCCGACCGCAATCGGCTCATCAGTGAACTGACCTCCTTGAGTCAATGCTGCAACCCACCGCACTCATGCCTCGGGAAAGTCGACCACGGCAATCGCCACGCAACGCGTGTTCGCCGCGCGCGTGAGCTTCATGTCGAGCGCACCTGTCCGGGCACCTGAGTCGACACGACCCTTTGATGATCGGTGGAAGATTGACGGCCGCGCAGGACGTGTCACCCTTTCTGCTCCTGAACCTGTCTTTCCCGCATCATGGTGTCGGTGCTGCCAAACGGAGTGGATCATGGCCCTGCGCTGGATCATCTGCTTGCTGTTCGTGCTCTGCGCCGACGCACGCGCAGGCGAGCCCGTCGCCACGGTGCGCGTCGCCTTTGATCGCGATGGCGTCACCGCCACGCGGGTCCACGGCTTCGCCGACAAGGCCGCTGGCCGCAAGATCACCATCGACGATCCGGTACGCATCGCCTCGATCTCCAAGCTGGTCACCACGCTTGGCGTGATGCGGCTGGTCGAGGCCGGCAAGCTGAATCTGGATGCGGACGCGTCGGACCTGCTGGGCTGGCGCCTGCGCAACCCGGCGTTCCCGCAGACGCCGATCACCCTGCGCCTGCTGCTGTCACACCGCTCCAGCCTCACGGACCGCGCCGGTTACTGGCAGACGCCGCTGGGCGGCAAGCTGCGCGATATCGTCGAGGACCCGCGCGCCTGGGATAGCACCCACGCGCCGGGAACGTATTTCCGTTACACCAACCTCAATTTTCCGCTGGTGGCGCAGATCATGGAGCGCGCCACCGGCGAACGCTTCGACCAGCTGATGCAGCGGCTGGTGTTGCAGCCACTGGGCATCGACGGCTGCTTCAACTGGGATCGCTGTGACGCGGCGACCGCTGCCCGCGAGGTGGTGCTGTACGACGCCGATGGCAAGCCGGTGAAGGACGACAACCACGGCCGCAAACCCGATTGCCCGGTGACACCGGCCAGCGACGGCAGCTGCGACCTGTCGCGTTGGCGCGCCGGCGAAAACGGCGCGCTGTTCTCACCCCAGGGTGGCTTGCGCATTTCCGCCAAGGGCCTGGTCCGCATCGGCCGATTGCTGCTCGGCAACGGCAGCATCGACGGCAAGCGTTTTCTCAAGCCCCGCTCCGTACAAGAAATGATCACCCCGCAATGGCAATACCAACCCGGCGGCGGCCTGACCTACGAGGAAGACACCGGCGACGCCGACCTCGGCTTCTTCTGCCGCTACGGCCTTGCCGTGCAGACGCTGGCCACGCCAGTGAAAGACTGTCGTGATGATCCGTTCGGCGACGGCGTGGCGCGCGTGGGTCATTCCGGCTCCGCCTACGGACTGCAAGCCGGACTATGGGTGGATCGCAAAAGCGGCGCCGGCGTGGTCTGGTTCGCCACCGGCATGCCGGACGAACGCACGGAAGGAAAGTCGGCGTTCAGTGCAGTCGAGGAGGCTTTGGCGCACTAGCAGGGTCGACCGGGAAACCGGGTTCAGGCGCGACATGCAAGAACACCCGATACGAAGAAGTGCACTCTGACCCTGAGCTTTGCTCAGCCCCGGATGACACTTGCATCAGTGCCGTCATCCCCGCGAAAACGGGGATCCAGTGTGTTCACCCTGTCTGACCACTCAGCCAGCGCTGGAACTGGCCGCTGCCGGCTGGGCCGGGCTGGCTTCCTTCTCCGCAGGAGCGGCGGCACTTCCTTTCTGGTAGACAATTTCCTTGTTGCCTTCGCACTGACCGACCACCTTGCCGTCAGCAGCACCCGCGCCCGCATTGACCACGCTGAGGGTAAAGGAGGAGACGCCCTTGGCCTTGATCTTGGCGTCGATACCGGCCTTCACGCTGTCACAAGACGCGTGCGCCAGCACCGGCAACGCGAACAGCAGCAGTGCAGTCATTCCAAAACGTGCGTTCATGCGCGAACTCCTCAAGATTTTCAGGCTGAATGTCCGGGGCGAACGGCGGCCAGGTCGATGGTGACAAGCACTGGCGCCGAATCCGGGTGCAGATGGCTGCGCCTCGCATGCTGGCACCGACGGGTCCGCCGGGAAAGTGCTTGATGGAGGCGAACCGGATCAGACGCTGTCTCTGTCGGACGTCGGTCGGAATGGCTTGACTTCGTCCGACCCCGGTTTTCTTTTTCCCGCACGCCGTGACGGTTAAAACGCTACCTGGCGTGGCTCAGGGCGATGGCGTAAGCCAGGTACAGTGCCGTTGCAGCCAGTGGCATCGCATACCACCAGTACGACGCGGCACTGCCAGCGTGCCCATGCAGATACAGCACGATGCCTGCACTGACCAGGCAAAGCGCTGGCAACAGGTAGATCGACAACGTCAGCATGCCCGAATGAAACTTGCCGAGCCGAGCACCATTGGCGATGCCTCCGGCGGAGAAGACGACCACCATGAACAGGAAATACGCCAGCATCAGCTGACCCATCGTCCCCAGCAGGACCCACCCGAATGACATGTGTGTACTCCACTTCCCTGACCTGATCCGTGTCGGCCCTGCCGGCCAATCCGAAAAGCACACTCTGACCGTGAGGTTTGGCTTATCTCTGCGGTGCCGCCGGTGCCGGTTCCAGGTTGAAGCTGATGGTGGTGATCTTGCGATCCAGGCCGGCAACGACATCGGTGGTCAGGTCATTGGCCATGTTGCCGGACAGCACCGCGTCGCGATTCAGCAGCAACCCGCACTGATGACTCTGGTAGCTGCTGGCGACAACCGTCTGCGCCTGTTCGCCGATGGTCTCCATCGCCTTGCTCTGAGTCGCCTGGACGCGTTGGTTCAACTGGCCGGCCTCGGCCTGGAATGCCTGCATGCGCTGCTGCAAAGCCGCCCCTTGCTGCTTGCGCTGCGCTTCAGTCAACTTCGGCGCGGTCTGCTCGAAGCTTTGAATATCCGCGTCGATCGGTTTGCGCTGGCTGGCCAGCTGGCTGCGTGCCTGATCGGCCAGCGCGCCCAGCCGTGCGCTCGCGGCATGGCCGACCTTGGACTGTGCAAACACCGCCTCGCGCGAGAGCATGCACACGCCCGGCACCGGCTTGCCGCCGAGGTTGTCAGCGGCAAGCGCGGGTGTCAGGGGGATAACGCAGAAACCTGTCGCGGCGATCAAGATGGCGACATACAGGGAACGATGCAGATTCATGATGGGCAGTCCAATGGTGTGGAGGTCACGTGTCCATCGACTCCTCGAAGACCACGTGGTTCCCCCAGCATACCCAATCGACGCTGCGCAGCTGTTGCCGCTCCGCACTATCCTGTGCTCGGAGCTTCTCCAGTCCCTTGCGCAGCCACGGATCGAACAGGCCTGTTCGCAGCGCAGCGAATCCGGAATGTTGGCGAAGCCATGGCTGAGGAGGGCCGCTGAGGAGGGCTGAAGCACAAGAAGGACCTCAGGGACATCTCCGCTTGAAAAGACCTGCCTGTCACGTTTTTCCCGACGGCTGACAGCGCGAGGTGGGCGCTGCCTGGCCGAACGTGCCGAGCAAAGTCCAGCGATCGTCACGCGACGACCCCTGGTCTCACTTCAACGTCCTCCGTCCGGCTTTCCAGCGTCTCGACGCGATTCCGGCCACGATCCTTGGCCCGGTACAGCGCGGCATCGGCGTTCGCCATGAGCCCGGACAGGGCATAGCCGCTGCCGCTGGTCGAGGCCAGCCCGAAGCTTCCCGATATCGTGCCTTCGGGAATCTTTTCATCAAACGTGGTGGCGACAATCGCCTTGCGCATGCGCTGGACGATATCGACAGCATCGTCCAGCGAACACTCCGGCAGCACCAGACCAAACTCTTCGCCGCCGAGCCGTCCAAACACGTCGATCGAGCGCAGGTGCATCCGGCACACGGCCACGACCTTGATCAGCACGGCATCGCCTACCGCATGCCCATAGGTGTCGTTGATATGCTTGAAGTGGTCCAGATCAAGCAGCACCACACAGGCGCTGCGCGAGGATTTTTCCGTGTAGCGCAGCGCCTGCTCGGCCGCGCTGACAAAATGCTGGTGGTTGAGAATGCCGGTGAGACTGTCGCGGCGGGCCAGCTTCTTGAACCGCATCTGCGAACGCTTGAGGCGGACCAGCCAAAAGCCGATCGAGGCGAGCACGATCAGCAGCAGCACGAGGTAAAGCCGGCTCGCTTCCATCGCCTTGCGATCCAGCGCCTGCTGCAACTCCAGCAAGCGGTTGTGCTTGCTCAGCTCACTCATCTGCAAGTTGTGGATCGCCAGTTGCTGGTGGACGGTGTGGTAGGCCAGTGCAATGGCCTGCGTATCGCTGACCGAGCGGAACTGCACGTCCTTGTAGTGCCTGTAGTAGTCCAAAGCGACGCGATAGTGGCCCGCCTTGTTTTCCACTTCGTAAAGCACTCGATACACATATTCCGACAAGCCGTCGAAGTTTCCCTCAGGATCCATCGCCAGCGCCGCGAGGGCCCAACGCTGGGCCATCGCCGCATCACCGCTGACCCAGTACGCGTAACCCAGCATGCCGCGAAGCACATAGACATGCACCTTGTAGTTCTGTGCAATGACGCTTGGTTCGATACGCTTGAGCAGTGCCAGGGCAGCGCTGGAGTCGCCCACATCCGCCTGCCGCCGCGCCAGGTCCAACTGCACTGTCTCGGCAAATAACGGTTCGTTCGCCAAGACACAGGCATCGATCGTCTTGCGAAAGATCGGATCGGTGGGAGCCAGATCGTCGTTCGCGTTCAGGGCACCGAACAGATAGACATAGGGCCTGCAAGGCGACTCGCCCGACGGGCGGAAGCTCTCCATCTGCCGGGCATAACTGGCTGCGGGATCCACCTGCCCAGCCGACGCCATCAACTGCGACAACTGCGACAGCACCACATAGATTGCGTGCCGGTCGTGCAACCGCGGCAGGGTGGTGGCCAGATGCTCGGCCAGGATAAAAGCCTCCTCGTAGTGGTGATGGATGGCCAGCAAGTTGAGCAACATGCCGTTGGCCAGACTTTGCAGGTCCAGATCGTCTGCATGGGCGGCCACATCGCGCAGCAACGGCTCGGCCTTCGCGTAGTCACCCTCGAACGACGCCTCCCAGGCATCCAGCAGACGCAGATGCCACTGCTGACCGGATGAGAGCGCCTGATGCTGCAAGTGCAGCTGCTGCAGCAACTGCAGAAAGTGCGGATGATCCTTCGTGCGGGTCGCCTGCGCCTGCTCCAGCAAGGTCGCAGCATCCGCCACGGCCGGCGCCTGGGCACCGGCCACGTCACCATGAAAAAACATGACTGCGGCCAACCCAAGCACGCCCAGGCGTCGCCGCCAGGATAGCCATGGAATATTACTCACCACCCACCACCCACAACCCAGCACCCAGCACCCGGCCGCGCGCAGAACGCCTTTGCACCATGGGCAGGACACCTGCTGGCAGCTTCAGGCAAGCAACAGCAACCTGAGGCGTTCTTTCCCCAGTCTGGTTCGATGACCTCATGCGACTCCCCTGCCCGATAGTGTCCCTTCACCACGGGTTGAGCTGACGATTCTACATAGCCGCGGCAAAAAGGGCAGGCGGCCGTCCGTCACCAAAACAGGGAGCAAAAACGGAAGTCCAGCAAAGGCGCAGGTTCAACACCGCGTGCCGACGAATGAACCCGATCCGTTGTTCCTTCTATTTTCCAGACACCAAGGTCTCCGTCGCCTTCTGCGCGAGTTCCTTGATCTTCAGCACCCGAAACTGCTCAGACTTCTTGAGTCCTTCGCGCGCCTCCTTGATCACTTCGTGGGCCAGATTCTGGCTGGTGTGATGCCGCTTCGCATCGATCGCGGCGTCCAGCCGTTGCTGGGCTGCCCTGATCGCTTTATCGACGCGGTAGAGGGGACCATGCGGGTTCGTGGTCAGCGGTGGGTCGTAGTTTTTCGTCATGATGTTTCTTCGTGATCAGGACAGCACGATAGCCCGGTTGACCCCCGCTTCGCACGCACATCGTCGACCCGCCGGCACCAGCAACAAGGTCAGATTCACTTCCTCGTCTGAATCAAGTGAACCTGATCGCGCGGCAGTGGGATTCGCAGCCAAGGTGGCGAGCGAGCGCGGTCATGTCCGCGATGCCGACATCGCCGTCGTGCGTGATGCGGGATTCACCGATGCACAAATCGTGGAGATCGTCGGCTTGGTCGCCGAGAACACCTTCACCCATCACCTCAACGAAGTCGCCCGGACCGACATCGATTTTCCTGTCGTCCTCGCCGCTGAAGCGGCCTGAGGTTCGCTGCCCGGGGAGGGGCGCATCCGACCGCAGATCCACATGTCGTGCGGTTACTTCGACATGGCGGAAGAGCCAGAAAAAAAGAGTGGCGACCGGGCAGCTCGCCCGGGGCAAGCACGAGATCTACGTGCACTACGGCGACGGTATGGGCGACTCGCACATGACGATTCCCGCCGCCAAGACCGGCCACTGCGCGCAACATCAACACCGTCGCCAAGCTGGCTGAATTATGTGCCGCACCGTGAGCTCGCACGCGAAACCCGGCTCGACTCCCTTCGCTCCGAAATTCGGATCAACTGAACCCGGATGGCCAAATTCACCCTCCTCCGTCTCGGTTTCGGATTTCGAGCCGTGGTTAGTGCCCCAGACCGGAATCCGCGCCATTGATGAACAAACCAACCAAGCCGAATCCATCAGAATTTTTGACGAACGTCAGTTTCATGGTGCCATGTGCAAACGTTGCCCCCGAAAGGGCGACCTTGTAATTGGCGTTGTAGAAAGCCTTCCCGTCAGTCGTTCCTGCGAGTTCAGAGTTCACGTAGGCGTAGTTGGTCACATCGCCCAGGACTGAATGAAGTTTTTGTATCTGCTGGGCGAGTTGCTCCTGCGATATCTGAACTCGCGCAAGATTGTCCAGCTTTGCATAGAGTGCGACCGGATCTTTTTTGTTGTAGAGCGCGACGAAGTCTTTCGCAAGGTCATTTGCCTTCGACTCTGAAATCACCGACTCGCCAGCGGCAGCGGTGGCCGCCGCGCCGACCGCAGCGGGACGCAGCGCCACGTAAGCTGTCAGCGCCAGGTTGCCCGTGACAAGTAGCACGAGCAGCCAAACCATCTTGTTGTTCATTGAATCCCCCAATGGAATCAGTGCGAATGCTGAAGTGAAGCGGCAGCGAAGCCATCCACCGCAGTATGTGGAAAAAGAGGCATGAAAGGCATCAAAAAGCTTCCGCCATGAAGATTGTTTTCTTCACCATCGCTACGCAGGTCGGCAAGTGAACCTGACTCGGCCATTTCATGCATCCGCTCGACATGTCGCTGCGTTCAGAGCTATCGCATTCCTGTATCGAGCGCAGCTTCGGCATGCACACCGAACAAGTGCGGGTGGCGGGCTCTGAGTCAGTCAGCGGTGGCGTCCATGCCTTCGCACGGCCTACTTTTTCGAGCGCACCGTCTTCTTGGGTGCGGCGCTTTTCGCAGCCTTGACCAGAGGCTTTTTTCCCATGGCCTTTGGCGCATTTCTGGCTGATGCTTTCTTGGCTGGAGCAGGAGTGTTCCTCGCAGAAGCGTTCTTCGCGGCGGGGGCTGGCTTCGCGGAAGGAGCAGCGACAGCGTGGGCTTTGACCATCTTGCCAGGCAACTTTTTCGCGGCGCTCGACTTAACTCCGGCGGCCGCCTTGGCGCGTTTGTTGGTCTTTACACCCTTGCGCGGTTTGGAAGGCGTAACCACGGGGTCTGAGACGACGGGAGCCTCCTGACGCTCATGCCGCAAGCCAAACGCACTCTGGAAGCGCTCGACCATGTCCCTGAACACGGAACTTTGCTCGAGCATGATGGAAAACAAATCGTACTTCTTCAGTCTGTCTTTCTTGCTCGGCTTGTCTTTGCTCATGACCATGATCCATCGTTTCGGGAAGACCAACTCTAGCGGATAAACAGGTTGCCGCCATTTCGGAAATATTTCTGCGTGCGGCTATCTGCAGATGGTCGCTGCTCCGAGGCAACCAAAAAAAAACCGATCCGGTCAGGCCTCTGGTACTTTCAAGCCGCCTCGCCCTCCGCTGCTTGCTGCGCGCGTTCCTTGATCCTGAGCACACGCACCTGCTCCGACTCTTTGAGTTTTTCGCTCGTCGACGCGGCAGACGGGACCATGGAGTCCGCGGTCAGCAGTGGGTCGTAGCTTTCGTCACGGTGTTTCTTCGTGATCAGGACGACACGATAGCCGGTTGACCATGCTCCGCACATGCGTCGTCGTCACTCGTCTGAACCAGGTGAACCCGACTCTTTTCCGGGGAGTCGACAGACGCTTCTTCAACCATCACGGAACCAAGTTAGGCTCAACGCTGAACTGTGTGGCTGGCCTGGCCTTGCTGGACTTGTTGCATCTGATGTGGTGCCTGAGCTTGCGACTGTGCTGCCTGCTGATAGGTCACGGTGCTCCTTTCCAAAGGCATGTTGACCGCCTTGACAGCTTCTACGTGCGCGGTTGCATTGTATGCGCCGGGTATCGAGTGGTGAGTGGCAAAAACCCGCCTGCCATCTTGACTGAGTGCCACGTCGTCGATGCGCTTCAAGCCTTGGACCTTCGCCTGTGCGGTCAGCGCACCCGCCAGGTTTTCGCTCAACTTGTCCGGTGTGCGTCCTTGCTCTTTATCCAGTCGATGCACAGCTGTGCGCGCCTGCTGAAACAAGGCATGGCCCGGGTGGTCCGGATGGTCCAGGCGCAACGGTGCCGGCGATGCTGGCTGTGTTTGCGCATGAGATGCCTGAAGGTTCGGCGGTGGTACGTGTACTGACTCGCTCGTGTGGGCGGATGGTACTGCCGCGCGCGTTGGTGCCGGCGGCGTGGCCGGCTCGGCTCGCTGGGTGGCATTGAGCTCGTCGCGTACGTTACCGCTGGCCGGGTTGGTGCCGTAGAGCATGCCTGGCGCATTCCATTGGCCGCCCTGGCCAGGCGTATAGGTATGCCCATCCGAGGCGGGCAATCGTTTGTCGGTGATGGCGTGGGTTACCGCCTCTGGCATGGGGCCCAGTTGGCGCCAGCCGTATTGCCGGTAGGCCGCCTCATACCGTTGCGCGATGCCATGCGGTGAAATGGCCAGGTTGTCCGCAATGGTTCCTTCAGCGGCCTGATTGAGTTGCGCCACACGCGCGGGATTGGCGGTCTCGTTGTGCGCGCTGACGAGGCCGTGTTCCAGCACCTGATCGGTGACATGACGCGACCAGGCCTGGGTTTGCGGGTCGCGCGTCCAGGGTGCGTCACGCACGCTGTGTGTGTCGCCGGCTCCCGATGGCTGGGTATAGGGTCTTTCGGTGAGCTGGCATGCGCCATCGCCAACTGCACGGCGGTGTTGGACGCCTTGTAGTTGAGTTCGTTGGACAGCGTCGCGTCGGCGGTGAACGTCTGCGTCTTGTACGTGGGCATGCCGGTAGCGAAATTGGGCATCCCGTCAGGCTCAATCTCGTTCGTGGTGACGGTCCGCGTCCAGCCTTGCGCGGAATGCTTCGGATCAAGGTGCCAGGCGTTGCCTGCCTTGTCGTCCTGGTTGTAGATCCGGTGGTTGTCGATCGCGGTCGCGATCTTCTCGCCACCGATGGCGCCTGCGACACCGCCGATGGCACCGGTGAGCAACAGGCCGGGTCCCGACTCCACACCTAATGCGGCGCCAGTGGTTGCGCCAAGCTCGGCGCCGGCCAACATGCCCACGTTGCGGCTGCCGAAATGCAGGACCTCGGATTGGCCGCCAACCTGGTTACCCGCATGGATCAACGCGGATGCGTGGTGCGCCGTGGTCGTGACGTCGTAGGCGACAGCGACCGCACCCACAACGCCCAGGCCCTTGGCGGCCATGCCGGGCGTCAGTCCAGCGCCGACACCGCGCTCGGCCTGCAGCACCACGCTGTTGTCGACGGACTTCACGTACGTTGGGGCGGCGTACAACCCGCGATGCGGGACCAGATATTGCTCGGCTCCACCGGCCTTGATGACCTTGCCACCCAGCTCGGAGGTGGGGGCCACCTCGTTGACGAAGACCTCGGTCGGAGCGTGGGGCTTGATTTGATAGACGTCGTAACGGGGCGCCTCGCTGCTGATGGGTAACGCGAAATACTCGGAGAGATTCTTGCCGCTGGCCGCTGCTTCTTCGAGCGCCGAGTGCCTGGCGAAAAAAGGTGAGTACGGCGAGACCGATGCGCCGGAAGGGACGATTTTCACGAGCGGTTCGCCGCTTAACTCCATACGGGGGAGTTCGCGACCGGAGGTGATTTGTTGGATGGCGCGCTTTTCTATGTCTGACGTCGGGGCATTTGGATCGGCTTGGGTGAGCAGATCCAGATATCGCCCGCCCTCTGGGCTAATTAAATATTCGCTCGCTGCTTGCGAGCTCACTCCGTGCGTTTTGAAGGTATCGACCTTGGCGATCTCAGCAGCGTGCTGCAGCTTTAACTCATCGGGAGTCAGGCCATGCTCACTCATGAGTTAGAGCCTTCTTTCAAGGCCCTTTTTG
>JBDTZX010000533.1:0-3808 GCA_040004895.1 Rhodanobacter sp.
AGCGCGTGCGCTGCTCGCGTTCGTTGGTGATGAAGGCATTGATGCGCTCGGTCAGCCCGGTCAACTCCATCGGGTACTGGCTGTCGAGCTGCTCGCTGTCGCCGCGCTCGACCCGGCTCATGTCGCTGGCCACCTTGCGCAGCGGCGTCAGGCTCCAGCGCATCAGCAACAGCTGCAACACGATCAGCATCACGCCGAGGATCGACAGCCAGATCACCAGCGTATGGCGGAACACCGCGTTCTGGCCTTCGAGCTGATCCTCCGACTGCGCCACCGTCATGGTGAGCCGCACCGACTTGCCCGCTTCCATGTCCAGCGCCACGCCGTAGCTGTAGTAGTACAGCCGGCCCATGCGCGTGTCGATCGGGCCAACGAACTGGCTCTGGCCCGGCTCCAGCGGTTTCAGGAAACTGAAATCGCGACCGATCGCCGACGACGACTCCCAGCGGAACCCGCGGTCGCCGATGGCTACCGCGTACAGCCCGGAGCCCGGCCCGGAGAAATTTGGATCCGGCAAGGTGTCGATCGGCGGCAGCAATTTGCCGTAGCGGTTGACGTCGGTATTGGTGATGTAGGCAATCGCGAAATTCTGCAGTCGATCGTGCAACGCGCTCAACGCGCGCTGCTTGTTCGCCTGCGACAGGGTCAACCCGACCAGCCCGAGAAACCCCGCCAGCACGAAACCGGTGGCGATCGCCGCGCGCGCCGCCAGGGATAGCGGACGACGGCGCGGCGGCGCGGCGGCCTGGTTACTCGTCGTCGCCGTCAGTGCGAGGGATGGCAAAGCGGTATCCGCGTCCACGTACCGTCTCGATGGGTTTGAGGCTGCCTTCCGGGTCGAGCTTGCGCCGCAACCGGCCGATGAACACTTCGAGCACGTTGGAGTCGCGGTCGAAGTCCTGCTGGTAGATGTGCTCGGTGAGATCGGCCTTGGAGACCAGCTCGCCGGCATGCAGCATCAGGTATTCCAGCACCTTGTACTCGTAGCTGGTGAGGTCGACCAGCTTGCCTTCCACCGTCACCGTCTGCGCGGTGGTGTCCAGCTTGATCATGCCGCAGGCCAGGATCGGCTTGGACCAGCCGCTGGCGCGACGCACCAGCGCGTTGATGCGCGCCAGCAGTTCCTCGACATGAAAGGGTTTCACCAGGTAATCGTCGGCGCCGTATTTCAGCCCCTCGACTTTGTCCTGCCAGCTGCCGCGCGCGGTCAGGATCAGGATCGGGTAGCGCTGGCCGTGTTCGCGCAACGCCTTGACCAGTTCCATGCCGGACATCTTGGGCAGGCCCAGGTCGATGATCGCCAGGTCGAACGGCACCTCGCGACCGAGATAGATGCCTTCCTCCCCGTCCTGCGCCGCGTCCACGGCGAAGCCGTCACGCTTCAAGCGTGCCGCCAGGGTTTCGCGCAACGGCGCCTCGTCCTCCACCAACAGGATGCGCATCAGTGTTTCTCCTTGCTGCCCGCGTTCTTGCCGGGCGGATTCTTGGTTGACTGTGTGGAAGCGGGATTCTTGCCCGGCTCGGATGAAATCGCCATGACTTGGACGTGTCCCTCCGGCGTGAGCACCTTGATGCGGTATTCGAGTCGACGGCCGATCCGGCGCGGATCGGCCGACAGTACCTTGCCGCCCGTATCCCGCTGCACCTGCATGACCGCCTGGTCCAGCGTGACAGACGGCGGCGCCGTCTGCGCGCACAGCGGAGCACCAGCCATCGCCATGCTCAGCGCAAGGGTACGGCCTGCAAGGCTCCGTTTGTAGTTGGTTGTCATGCGTCGACGTTCCGTCCTGCGCCTGCCTGGACGTGCAGCGTAGGCAATCCGGGCTGAATACTGACCGGATGGCCAACGACTGTCACCCGGGCACCCGGCAAGCCTCCATCGCCCGCTCGATCAGGCTCCAGTCGGCGCCAGGCAGATGGGCGCCCTCGCTGATCGTGCGACGGAACGCACGCGCGCCCGGTTCGCCCTGATAGAGACCCAGCAGATGCCTGCTGATGTGCTTGAGTGCCGTGCCACGGGCCAGCTCCGCCTCGATGTACGGGCGCATGTGGCGCAGCACGTCGTCGCGCCGGGGCAGCGGTTCGCCATGCAGCCCGGCTTCGATCTGCGCCAGCAGATAGGGATCGTGATACGCCGCGCGGCCCAGCATCACGCCATCCAGCTGCGCCAGGTGCGCGCGCACCTGGTCGAGTCCGGTGACGCCGCCGTTGATCACCACCACCAGCTGCGAAAATTCCCGCTTGAGCCGGTATACACGCTGATAGTCCAGCGGCGGAATCTCGCGATTCTCCTTCGGCGACAGCCCCTGCAGCCACGCCTTGCGCGCGTGCACCGCCAGTACCTCGACGCCGGCTTCCAGCATCAGCTCGGTGAAGTGCTGCAGCCCGGCGTAGTCGTCCTGATCGTCCACGCCGATGCGGCACTTCACCGTCACCGGAACATGCCGATTTGAATCCGTCAGCGCGTCGCGCATCGCCTTCATGCAATCGCCGACCAGTGCCGGCTCGCGCATCAAACAGGCGCCGAAACGGCCGGACTGCACCCGATCCGACGGACAGCCCACGTTGAGGTTGACCTCGTCGTAGCCGGCCTCGGCGCCGAGACGCGCCGCCTGCGCCAGCTCGTGCGGATCGCTGCCGCCCAGCTGCAGCGCCAGCGGATGCTCCTGCTGGCTGTGTTCCAGCAAGCGCAACTGCTTGCCGCGTACCAGCGCCGCGCTGGTCACCATTTCGGTATACAGCCGCGCCCGCGGCGACAGCAGCCGGTGGAAGTAGCGGCAATGCCGATCGGTCCAGTCCATCATCGGGGCGACGC
Source organism: Rhodanobacter sp. (assembly GCA_040004895.1). Taxonomy (GTDB): domain Bacteria; phylum Pseudomonadota; class Gammaproteobacteria; order Xanthomonadales; family Rhodanobacteraceae; genus Rhodanobacter. The sequence continues at coordinate 2,816 of JBDTZX010000533.1, forward strand.
AGATGCGGAAGTCGGCAGGGGAAACGTGGGTAGCCATGCGTTCCATTGTACGTGCGGCGCTTCGCAGCGCGGCCGTGCGGTCAGTCGTGCGGTTGTGCGGCGCGACGTGCCAGCCGGCGCCGCGCCACCACCGCAGCCGCGAAAATCAGCACGACGACGCCCAACGCGACCCACGAATGCCGCTCTTACAGCACCACGCCCATTGCCCCGATCGGTGGACTCAGCATTTCCAGCAGCCAGAGCATGGCCGTGGAGCGGTCCAGATCCGGCGCCAGTCCGGCGACGAACGCCAGATATCCCCACAGCACCGCCATGCAGGTGAACGTCGCCATCAGCGCGAGCGCAAAGATCAGCAGGTCCACGCCGTGCGCGGCGTCGGCAAAGATGAAGCGCGTCACCAGCGGCATCAGCGCCACCAGGCTGAGCAGCACCAGGTTGAGCACCGTGCCGATGGCGTCGATGTCGCGCAGGTGCGCCACCATGCGGCGGTGGTTGGCCCAGATCAGGCCGATGATCAGGAAGCTGAAGAAGTAGATCAGCAGCGGCGTCGACCAGACCTGCCACAACGTCTGCCCCGGCCTCGCTTCCGGCCGGATCTCGATCGTCGACGACGTGATCGCGATGGCGAACACGCCGTCCGACAGCATCACCAGCCGATCCAGATGCCGCTGGCCGACATGATGATCCGAGATTGGCTCCAGCACGCGACTGCGCATGTTTCACTCCCCTGTGGTTCCAGCGCGGCATGATGCCGCAGATCGGCGCCGCGGTCTCGCCTTACCCGCGAACCTCCGCGGCGCCACGCCGGCTGATCCAGCGCGCAACCCGCGGCATCCCGCTACCGCACCCCCGAGACAAGCCGACAGACAGGCTGTCGTTCCGAATCTGGCGACCACTCGTGGTGTCCGCCCGGCGCCCTCGTCCCGACTATCCCGGCCTGGGCACTTTCGGCGTCCTGGCGGTCTTGCGGGTCTTCCTCGCCCCGGTGGCGGG
>JBDTZX010000208.1:0-3805 GCA_040004895.1 Rhodanobacter sp.
AAGCAGATCGGCACCAGGTGGCCTTCGCGCAGGCACTGCTCGAACGCGTCGTGCACTTGCTGCGGGGTCAGCGCGTCCTCACCGGCATCGAGATAGGTACCCATCACGCTTTCGTTGACCTCGACCACCTGATCGAGAATGCGCTGGTGTGCCTCGGCCAGCGAGGAAAAATCGGTGGCGCCTTCGCTGTGGAAAAAACAGTCGAGCACACGCTTGCCACGACCGGCCGGCAGATTCACCGGCAGGCATTCGCTGCCGAATTCCTCGCGCAGCGCTTCCACCAGCGCGGCCAGATCGGCGCCGAAGTCGATCTTGTTGATCAGCAGTACGCGCGCCAGCCCGCGCTGTTTGGCGTGCATCATCATCCGGCGCGTGCCGTGCTCGATGCCGTTGATCGCGTTGACCACCACCACCACGGTTTCCACCGCGGCCAGTGCCGACAGCGTGGCACCGCGGAAGTCGGCATGGCCGGCGGTGTCGATCAGGTTGAGATGACAGCCGGCGCGATCGATGTGCGCCACGCAGCTGTCGATCGAGTGCACGCGCGACTTCTCCTGACTGTCGGTATCGGACACGGTGTTGCCGCGTTCGACCGAGCCCGGCGTCTGGATCGCGCCGCCGGCCAGCAGCAGCGCTTCGAACAGCGTGGTCTTGCCGACACCGGCATGACCGGTGAAGGCGATGTTGCGGATGTGTTCCGTGGAATACGACACGATGCGACCCTCCCAAGAATGGGCGCGGCTCGTGTCGGCGTGGACAACGGCGCCGCACGAAGCCGCGCGATGGCGACCGGAGTGGCGGGCCGTCATGGTCGTCCCTGATGCAGGTGAGGGCGGTCATGGCGGAAGCGGCGCAAGCCGCTCGCCCAGACTTGAGCCAACCGCCGGCATGGTCAAGCTGCACTGCGGGGAACCGCGGCACGTGGCGGCGGTCTGCAGTGGGCGCGACCACCTCACGTGACTCCCGGCAGTCGTGCGCGGTTCAATCGCCGTGCGGCATCCTGCCTGATCATTCGCTTTCATCGAGGCATCCACATCGTTCATCCGCCACAGGTCGAACATCACCGCTGGGCACCGCCAGACCTGCAGCCACGCCCGCACGGGCTGACCCCGCTGGATGCGTCGACGCGTGCGTTGCTGCGGCAGATGCGCTGGCGCAAGGCGCCGCACGACCGCCGCCTGCTGTGGCTGGCGTTTGCCGTCGCGCTGCTGCTGCATGCGTGCTTCATCGTGGTGGTCTGGCGCGAAATGCGTCCGCCGTTGATCGTCAGCGTGGTGCGCGTGCAACTGGACCAGGCGATCCAGGTGCGCTTCATCGCGCCATCGCAGCCCGCCGTCGCGCCACCACCACCCGCGCTGGCATCGCCGCCGCCATCACGCCCCGCGCCCGCGCCGCGTGCACTGCCGCGAAAGCCCGAGCCGGTGGCAAAGGACGCCATGACGATCCAGTTGCCACCGACGAAACCCGCCGCTGCCGCGCACCTGTTCGATGAAAACGGTCAGCCGCTGCTGCCTGCCGCGAGCAGCGCGCCACCGGCGCCGACGCCCGGGTATGTGCAGCACCTGCCGACCGGTGACAGCCGGATCATGCAGCACGACAACCCGATCAACTACCAGGCCACCCGTTTCGATGGCGATTGGGCCAGGGGCAGTGCCATCGACCGCGGCCTGCAGAAACTGGTGGACAAGACCACGGTCAAGAAAACCGTGCGGCTGCCCGGTGGCGTGCGCGTGCATTGCGCGGTGTTCCTGCTGTTCGGCGGTTGCAGTGGCGAAGCGCCATCGCCGCCATCGGCCAAGGACGGCGACGAGCGCCTGAGCATGGCGCCGGCCAAACCGCTGGCGGCCAATCCGCACCCACCGGTGCCGCCCACCGTCGAGGCGTGCATCGCCATGTATCGCGATGGCAAGCCGCTGGCCTGGGGCTGCCCGATCGACACGCCGAAGCAGGCGATCGACGACGAATTGCGCCAGCGCGCCGCGGGATCGCACGCGCATCCCTGAGCGGTCGTTGCGCTGGCCTGGCAGCGCGCATGAAGACGCCCCTGGCGACTCGCCCGTAGCGTCATGCGGAAGCACGCGGGTGCCCGCTACACTGCCGGCATGCCCTTGCCGCCGCCGGATCGACCCGTCACCAACCGCTCCGCCAGAAACCCCGCGCGGGTCATTCTGGATTCGCCGTTTGCGGCGGCATCGCGGGCGCGGGTCTATCACCGGCGCACCCGGCAGCCGCCGCGCGAGCGAGGTTTGCGGCTGTTCGCGGCGTTCGGCGCGTTCGTGCTGCATGTGGTGTTCCTGATCATCTTCGTGTTCGGGCCGGCCTACGAACTGCAGCCGCCGCGCGAATCGAAAGAGCAGCTGGTGCAGGTGCGCCTGATCGAGACGCCCGAACCGCCGCCGCCACCGCCGGTGCGCGGCACGCCACCCAAACAGCGGGGGCCGCGGCATCAGGGTCACGCCACGCCGTCCGCAGCCAGCGCCGAACGTTCGGCAAATATCGAAGCGGCCGAGGCCGCGCAGCCGCCATCCGCACCGCCCACGCCGATGCTCGCGCAACTTGCCAAGCCCAAGGCACCGGCGCGCAGGAAGGTGGCGTCACCCAAGCCGCCAGTGAGCCTGCCGCATCCGGCGCCGACACCACAGCTGCAACCGATTCCACTGGCCGGCGAACCGCCCATGGTGACTCTGCCGACCACCGTGGTGCAGACGCCGGTGCCGCCGAAATTCCAGCCCGAATCGGTGCGCCGGCCACAGCTCGAAGGCAACCAGCCGATGCCGCCGCCGCCCTCGCTGGCGATGCCCGACCTGCCCGCGCAATCACCGCCGCCGATCGCCGCCCCGAGCATCGCGCTGAGCGCCGAGGTACCGAAGACCAATGCGCCGGCCAGCGTCACGCTGGCGCGTCCGCAGTTGCCCGCCGCACCACCGGTGCCTGACCTGCAGGCAGTGCCGTTGCCGGCGCAGGCGTCGCCCGAGGTCAACCTGCAGACACAACTGACGCCGCCTGCACCCAGCGTGCCGCGCGAGATGCCACAGCTGCAGGCGCCGTCGATCGCGGTGGCCGAGGCGCAGCTCGAAGCCATTCCGCTGGCACCCGGCAGTACCCCGCGGGTGGAATCGCACGCGCCCGCAGTGAAGATCGACGTGGCCGACAAGGCGCTGAGGCCGGCCGTCCAGCCGTCCATCGCACGGCCACAACTCAGCCCGTCGCCGGCCAGCGCCATCGTGACGACATCCGCCGCGACCCGCGAGCCCGCGGATACGAAGTCCACCGCCGCCGCCGCGAAATCCGCTGCTAGCGAAACCGCGCCCAGCCCAGGCAGGATCGACAGCGGCCGCGACGTCAGCAGCGCGCCGAATGCCACACCGCAGGGCAGCGATGACGCCACGCCCGGTCAGCCCGACGGTGTCGTGGCGGCACCCGAAAGCCCGGACAATCACACCAACGGCGCACAACCCGAAACGGGGCAGGGCGCCGACAAGGGCAAGGGTGAAAAAGGCAAAAGCATCGGCCAGGCCGGCGTCGGCCAGATCGGTGGCAATCAGCCGGGTGCGGCGCAGGGTGCGAAGCAGGGCGAACTCGGCAGTTACGTGCAGCTGAAGCCGACCGGCGACACCAACATCATGGCGCACGGCACACCCAACATCGGCTACAAGTCCACCCGCTTCGATCAGGACTGGACGCCGGAAGGCGAGAGCTCGGTCGACACCGCGCTGCGTCACGCGGTGGAGAAAACCACCGTCAAGCACACCTTCCATCTGCCGCGCGGCATCCGCGTCGAGTGCGCGGTGATGCCCTTGCTGCC
>JBDTZX010000180.1:0-3796 GCA_040004895.1 Rhodanobacter sp.
CGATGTCCTCGACCTCGTTCGGGTACACGTTGAAGCCGGACACCAGGATCATGTCTTTCTTGCGGTCGACAATATAGAAGTAGCCGTTTTCGTCCATCTTCGCGATGTCGCCGGTATGCAGCCAGCCGTCGCTGCCGAGCACCTTGATGGTTTCGTCGTCACGTTGCCAGTAGCCCTTCATCACCTGCGGGCCACGTACCATCAACTCCCCGGCTTCGCCCACCGGCAGCGGCCGACCGTCCTCGGACCAGATGGCCACGTCGGTGGAAGGCACCGGCAAGCCTATAGAGCCATTGTATTCCTTCAGGTCAAGCGGATTGATGCACACGGCCGGCGAGGTTTCGGTGAGACCGTAGGCTTCGGCGAGCGTGCAGCCGGTGACGCTCTTCCAGCGCGCTGCCACCGCACGCTGCACCGCCATGCCGCCGCCGAGTGAGAGATGCAGCTTCGAGAAATCCAGCTCGGCAAAGCCTGGGGTGTTGAGCAAGCCGTTGAACAAGGTGTTGACGCCGGTGAATGCGGTGAAGCCTGATTTCTTCAGCTCCTTGATGAAGCCGGGCATGTCACGCGGATTGGTGATGAGCCAGTTCAATCCGCCCAGCCGAGTGAAAACCAGACCGTTCGCACATAGTGAAAAGATGTGATACAGCGGCAGCGCCGTGATGACGACCTCCAGACCTGGTCGCGTGTTCTTGCCGATCCATGCCGCGGCCTGCAGCATGTTCGCCACCATGTTGCCGTGGGTCAGCATCGCACCCTTGGCCACACCGGTGGTGCCACCGGTGTATTGCAGGAATGCGATGTCGTCGTGACCCAGATTCACTGTCGACAATGGATGTGCTGCACCGCGCGCTAGTGCGTCGCGAAAACGCACGGCGTGCGGCAGGCGGAACGCAGGCACCATCTTTTTGACGTGCTTGAGGACGAAGTTGATCAGAATACCTTTCGGACCAAGCATGTCGCCGAGCCCCGTCGTGACAATGTGCTGCACGTGGGTCTCGGCAACCACCTGCTGCACCGTCGCTGCGAAATTGTCCAGCACCACGATTGCCTTGGCACCGGCGTCCTCGAGTTGATGCTTCAGTTCGCGCGCGGTATACAGCGGATTGGTGTTGACCACGACCAGCCCTGCGCGCAACGCGCCGTACAGGGCAATCGGATACTGCAGGACATTCGGCATCATGATCGCGATGCGATCACCCTTGACCAGTTTCAATTCGCCAGTGAGATAGCCGGCGAAATGGCGGCTCATTTCATCGATCTGTCCGTAACTGAGCTGGCGACCGAAATTGGAGAAAGCCGGCCTGTCACGGAAACGTCCGAAGGCCTCCTCCAATACTGCGGGCACCGACGCACACTCACTCACGTCGATCTGGCTGGGCACGCCTGCAGGATAATGATCCAGCCACGGACGTTCGTTGCTCATGCTCGGGCTCCCTGTTGCTGGTCGATATGGCGATAGGATGGTGGCTGAGAAACGACGCCAGCATCTCCAGTGATGCCATGCACCGCAGCATTGGAGCATGCACGCGCGCCGGGCAGCAAGCCGCACTGCACCGAGATTTTCAGATGATCCGACCGATGAAATCCGTGTTCCTGCTGATCCTGCTTGCGCTTTGCGCGACGCTTTTGCCGGGCTGTCATCGCACGCCGGATGAAGCGCAGGTACGCGATGCCATGGCATCCATGGCGCATGCGGTTGAAGCAGGTTCGGCGGGCGACGCATCCACGCCGCTCAGCGACGATTTCGACGGCAATGCGGGTGAGCTGGATCGACGCGCGCTGGCAAACATGATCCGGCTGACGACCCTGCACGACGAGCATATCGGCGTGACCATGGGACCGATCGCGATCGAACGTCGCGGCGAGCGGATCGTCGCCAGCTTCACCGTCACATTGACCCGTGGCGGCACGCTGCCGGATCAACTGGGTGTCTATCGGGTCGAGTCAGCGTGGCGCAAGGACGGACGCCGGTGGCTTTGCTACACCGCGAGCTGGAAACAGTCGATCTGACAGCGCAGAAGAAACACCCCGATTCGGAGCGTTTCATGTTTCCGCACCGGCTGGAAGTCAGGCTGCCTTTTTACCAGCCAGTTGACGCAGCACGTACTGCAGAATGCCACCGTGGCGGAAGAACTCGCGTTCCTTCGGCGTGAGCAGCATCACGTAGACCGAGAACTGTTTGCTGCTGCCGTCGGCGGCGGTGGCCGTCACGATGGCTTCCCTCGACTTGCCGTCGTCCAGCCCGGTGATGTCGAAGCTTTCCGCGCCGGTCAAGCCCAGCGATTGCGCGTTCTCACCCGGTTTGAACTGGCAAGGCAGTACGCCCATGCCGACCAGGTTGGAGCGGTGGATCCGTTCGAAGCTTTCGGCGATCACCGCCTTCACACCGAGCAACAAGGTGCCCTTGGCAGCCCAGTCGCGACTGGAGCCGGTGCCGTATTCCTTGCCGGCGAAAACGACCAATGGCGTCTTGCTCGATTTGTACTTCATCGCGGCGTCATAGATCGACAACTGTTCGCCGCTGGGCACGTAACGGGTGTAGCCGCCTTCCACACCGTCCAGCATCAGGTTCTTGATGCGGATGTTGGCGAAGGTGCCACGCACCATCACGTCGTCATTGCCGCGGCGTGACCCGTACGAGTTGAAGTCCTTCGGCTGCACGCCCTTGCTGATCAGGAACTGACCTGCGGGGCTGTCCTTCTTGATCGAGCCGGCCGGCGAGATGTGATCGGTGGTGATCGAATCGCCGAACAGGCCGAGCACGCTGGCGCCGTGGATGTCTTCGATGCGACCGGCGTCCTTGCTCATGCCGTCGAAGTAGGGTGGATTCTTGATGTAGGTGGAATCGTCCCACTGGAACAGTGCGCCGTCCGGCGAGTCAATCTGGTTCCAGCGACTGTCGCCCTTGAACACGTCGGCGTAGTTCTTCTCGAACATGGCCGGGTTGATCGCACCGGCAATCATGTCCGAAATTTCCTGATTGCTCGGCCAGATGTCCTTCAGATACACCGGCTGGCCGTCGCTGCCAGTGCCGAGCGCATCCTTGGTCAGGTCGATGTCGAGCGTGCCGGCCAGCGCGTAGGCAACTACCAGCGGCGGCGAGGCCAGGTAATTCATCTTCACTTCCGGATGCACGCGGCCTTCGAAGTTGCGGTTGCCCGAAAGCACCGATGCAACCGCGAGATCGCCTTCACCGATCGCCTGGCTGATCTCCACCGGCAGCGGGCCTGAGTTGCCGATGCAGGTGGTGCAGCCGTAACCGACGATGTAGAAACCGATCTTCTCGAGCTCCTCCAGCAGGCCGGTCTTCTTGAGGTAGTCGCTGACCACCAGCGAACCTGGCCCGATCGAGGTCTTCACCCACGGCTTGGCCTTCAGTCCCCGCGCGGCAGCCTTCTTCGCCACCAGCCCGGCGCCCAGCATCACCGCCGGGTTCGAGGTGTTGGTACACGAGGTGATCGCGGCAATCACAACCGATCCGTCGCCGACCTTGAAATTCTGGCCGTCCATTTCGACCTGCACGCCACCGTTGGTGATCGTGTTGGCGGCGTTGCCGATCGCGGTCGCGCCACCTTCATTGGCGAAATCATCCGAGGCCTTGGTCTTCGGCTTGCGGTTGGCGGTAAGCGAACCGACGGCGTCGTGAAAGCTCTGTTGCACGGCTTCCAGCAGCACGCGATCCTGCGGACGCTTCGGCCCGGCCATCGACGGACGCACGTCGGCCAAGTCGAGTTCCAGCGTGGTGGTGAAGATCGGCTCGATGGCGTTTTCGTCGTGCCACATGCCCTGCGCC
>JBDTZX010000007.1:0-3794 GCA_040004895.1 Rhodanobacter sp.
ATTCGTTCGCGCATCCAGGATTTGTTGCCCGAAGAGACCTATTTCTTCGATCCACATGCCGATATCCGCGAGACGCTCCTGCGCGTCGCGCTGACCCATGCCCATCTGGACTGCAACGCGGAAACCGTCGGTACGTTCCGAGCCATTCTCAGCGACTGTCGCCAGGGCAACCCGCGTTACGGCAAGCTCATCTGGGAAGAAGGCGCCACACGCACCCACGGACTGATGGAACGTCTGCTGACGCTGGCGGTTGACGCCGGTCAGCTCGAAATCGACGATATCTCCCGCGCATCCGTGCAATTCCTGACCCTCATCAAGGGCAACTTGATGATGCGTCAGATGTTCGGCTGTGCCGAATGTCCGCAGAGCTATGCCGAAGAGATCGAATCCACCGCCCGCGCCGGCGTGGTCATGTTTCTGCGCGCCTACGAGCCACGCTAGCCGCGTTCGCTCGCCCTTTTCCTGGGGGTGCCCTCGGCACAGCCCCGGAATGTGCGTGTCGATGCAGGATTGGCCAAAATGTCGTGGGAGCGCATTCGATCAACAGCCGATGTCATTGCTGTGCAGCGATGTGATGCGCCGCGTATCCTTCCTGCCACCGGCACGTACTCGACTCATGTCAATGATTGTCGTCGCCAGGAATGCATGATCTGAGATGATCTGAAAGATCGTCTGATTCTTCCCTTGCCCTGCTGCAGCCAAGGACGTTTCATGAAATTGCAGGTTCCGTTCGTCCAGCTGCCCCTTCAATTCGATGCCGTTGTGTTGGCAAAGGAGATTGCCGCGTTCGGCGCGGAACACTGGCGTGAACATCCGCAGAAGTTTCCCGGTAATTTCGCGCTGCCACTGGTTTCGGTGAATGGCGATCCGAATATCGATGCCATCAACGGCCCGATGCGCCCTACGCCTTATCTGGAGCAATGTCCGTATCTGATCCAGGTCCTGAAGCGGATGGGCGCAGTGTGGGGACGCACCCGCCTGATGAAGCTGAGTGGCCATGCCGAAGTGACGCCGCATGCCGATACCAGCTACTACTGGAGGGAGCGCACGCGCGTGCATGTGCCGATCCTGACCAAGCCGACGGTGCGGTTCATCTGCGGCGAGGCCGAGGTCAACATGGCTCCTGGCGAATGCTGGATCTTCGATACCTGGCGCAATCATCAGGTGATCAATTCGGACGAGGATGAGCGGATACACCTGGTGGCAGATACCGTCGGCAGCAAGGGCTTCTGGGATTTGGTCAATCGTGGGTGGGCGCCTGGACACGGCGACCCTGCAGACTGGCGCACGGAAGTCATGGCGCCGGGGCCGCATGAACGTCCCACACTGATCTATGAATCGATCAACGTGCCCGAGGTGATGACGCCATGGGAACTTCAGGAACACCTGGTTTTTTTGCTCGGGGAAACACAACCCCACGAGCAGCTTGCCCTGGCGCGACAAATTGCAACGAGCTTCATTTCAAGCTGGAAGATGCTCTGGGCGGAATACGGCACGGATCGCGCGGGCTGGCCGGCCTACCTTGCAAGCTTGAAGGTGTTTGAACAGGCAATGAAACAGGCTGCAGGCGAGCTCAGGGTGATTAACGGTGCGAAGGTCATGAATATCCTGCGGCCGATGATTCTGGATGTGGCTGTCACCGACCAAGGTCAAAGCATGGCTGCCTATGAACCGCGGCAGCCAGCAGTGCCCGCTCCGCGCGCTGGTGTGAACAGTCGCGATCCGGCATTCGACCACCCGGTATTCATCGTCTCATCGCCGCGTTCGGGCTCGACGCTGTTGTTCGAGACCTTGGCGCAGGCACGCAACCTGTTCACCATCGGCCAGGAAAGTCATGCGCTGATCGAAGGCATCCCGGCGTTGCACCCTGTGCTTCACGGCTTTGACTCCAATCGCCTGGATGCGTCAGTGGCGACTGCGCAGCTGGCTGTGGAATTGCGGCAGCGTTTTCTTGCCGAACTGCGTGACAGGGATGGCCATCACTCGACCTTCCGGCCGCTTCGCATGCTGGAAAAAACTCCGAAGAATGCACTGCGGGTGCCGTTTCTGGCGAAGATCTTTCCGGAAGCGCAGTTCGTCTACCTGTACCGAGATCCGCGCCAGACGCTGAGCAGCATGATCGAGGCCTGGCAATCGGGCCGTTTCCGCACCTATCCGGACCTACCCGGCTGGACCGGACTGCCATGGTCGCTCCTGCTGGTACCTGGCTGGCGTGAGTTGGCCGGGCGGCCCCTGCAGGAAATCGTGGCAGCTCAATGGGATATCACCATGCGCCTACTTCTTGATGACCTTGGAGCATTACCGGCCGGGCGTTGTCACGTAGCGCGCTATGACAGCTTCCTTGCGAATCCCGCTGACGAAGCACGCCGTCTGTGCACTGCACTCGATCTTGAGTGGGATCGCTCACTGGAGGGTGTGCTGCCCCTTTCGCGCTACACCGTTTCCGAACCGGCGGCGGACAAATGGCGCCGACATGCTGATTTGATCGAACCGGTGCTTCCGAACCTGCAGGCCATGATCGACCGTGTGGAGCGTTTCGCGGCACGCTGAATCGGGAAGATTGTGAAACCTCCTTCGCGCCATGCCAAGCCAGTGAGATGTCCTTCACCTGGCTTTTCCATGGGCGTTCCTATGCTCAGCGACTGTCGGCGTAAACGTACGCCGCCACCCACCCACGTCCTGCAGGAACAAGCCATGGCCAAGAGCAAGCCGTTCGTCAGCGATATCGAGAACATCCGCAAACGGGCTCGACAGGATATCGACAAGGGCGCGATGACCGCCGGGTACAGCGCGGATCGCGAGACGGTGATCAAGCTGCTCAATCATGCGCTGGCGACTGAACTGGTCTGCGTGCTGCGCTACAAGTATCACTACTACATGGCGTCCGGCATCAATTCGCAAAGCGTCAAGGCGGAATTCCTGGAACACGCGAACGAAGAGCAGGGTCACGCCGACCAGATTGCCGAGCGCATCACCCAGCTCGACGGCAAGCCGAATTTGTCACCCGAGGGTTTGCTCAGCCGCAGTCATTCTGACTATGTCGAAGGTGCCGACCTGGCCGACATGATCAAGGAAAACCTGGTGGCCGAGCGCATCGCGATCGACAGCTATCGCGAGATGATCACCTACATCGGCGCCGACGACCCGACCACCCGCCGGGTGCTCGAGGGCATTCTCGCCGTGGAAGAGGAGCATGCCGAGGACATGAACACCTTGCTCGAGCAGCTCGGGAAAAAAGGCGAACCGGCAAAGCCGGCGCCGGGCAAGAAATCTTCCGGCAAACGCAGTTGATTTCTCTCGTTCAGCGCGCGGCGGATGAAGCTTGCGCATCATCCGCCCGCCGAGCGATCACCCATCGGCCATGCCCTCTGCCGAGGCTTTGGCACGATCGAACCATGCCGGCCGGCACACCGATAAGTGCCACGGTGCGGCCGGCACACAGGATCGAGATGGTCGAAGCCTTGCGCGCTCGTCTGCCACAATATCAGGGCGAGTCGTTGATTGACTGACACCGTCGTCGCCGGGCTTGGCATTGCCCTGCGTTCGATCGGGCATGTGCATTCAGAACTGCGCATCGGACCTCTTCAAACCGTGTTGCCGAAGTGGCCATTGGCCGACACGGGGATCCATGTCGTCGTGGCGCAGCAACGTCTGATACTTCCAGCGTTCGTGCGTTCGCCGCCTCCATGGCGGAACGACTGGGCGACCATCCATGATGGGAGATAACGAGCGCGCGGCCTGCATAGCGGCAATCGTGCGGCAGGCCTGTAAGCTTGATGCATTGAATTCCGGCA
>JBDTZX010000352.1:0-3789 GCA_040004895.1 Rhodanobacter sp.
CGAGTGCCGTTTATGCCGGACATGATCGTGCAGCACGTCGAGGGTCTGCTGGTCGAGCGCATCATGTCGCTCGCCAAAGAGCGGCAGTGCTCGGTCAACGACATCCTGCTGCAAGCTCTGCGCAACGGTCTGGGTCTATCCGCCGCACAGGAGTTCAGCGAAAGCCTGCGCGATCCGCAGGCGCTGACCGTGCTCAGCGGACATTGGGATTCGGAGGAGCAGGTGGCGTTTCAGGAAGCGCTGAAGGCGCTGGCCAAAACCCGTCCAACTCAGCTGGCGCCGGAAAGTATCCGGGCCGGCTCATCCACCGACGGGGCCGAGTAGATCGCACCAAGCACGCGCGGACCTCGCGCACCGGTGACCGCCGGCAGATTGCCGGGCAACCCCAACAGGCGCTGACGTGCAAGCCAGGCAAACGCCGTGGCTTCCAGGAAATCCGGATCGACGCCGTAGCGAGCGGTGCTGCTCAGTTTCCGCGGCGACAGAAGCGTCTCAATCCGGCGCATCAGCACGCCATTGTGCACGCCGCCGCCGCAAACCAGAACGTCCACGACTGACGCCGCATGCTCGAGGATGGCCGAGGCCACGCTGCATGCGGTGAGTTCCAGCAGCGTCGCCTGCACATCGGCAGGCGTCAGCGCGTTCATTCGGTGGTGCGTAGCCAGCCAGCCGAGATGAAAGTGCTCGCGACCGGAACTTTTTGGAGGCTCCAGTGCGAAATAGCTGTCGGCGAGCAAGGCTTCGAGCAGTTTCTGATCGACCTTGCCGCTGGCGGCAAATGCGCCGTCGCGATCGAATGGCTCCCCGCAGTGGCGCAGACACCAGGCGTCAAGCAGTCCGTTCGCCGGGCCGGTGTCGAAGCCAAGCACGCTGCCTTCGGCGGACAGCACGGTGATGTTGGCAATCCCGCCCAGGTTGAGCACCACGCGTGTACGGTCAGGCTGCGCCAGCAACATCGCGTGCAGTGCGGGAAGCAGTGGAGCGCCCTGCCCGCCTGCCGCCATATCGGTACGTCGGAAGTCGGCCACCACATCGATATGGCAGCGCTCTGCGATCACCGACGGGTCGCCCAGCTGCATGGTGAACGGATACGCGCCGGCGGGACGATGGCGCAAGGTCTGCCCATGGGATCCGATCGCTCTCACACGTTCGGCAGATACGCCATGGTGCTCAAGCAGATGCATGGCAGCGTCGGCGAAACGATGGCCGATTTCGACGTCCAGCCGTCCAAACGCATCGAGGTCCAGCGTTCGTTCGTCCTGCGCAATGGCCAGCATGCGCTCGCGCAGTTCTGCTGGCCATGGGTGCGCATGGGTGGCGAGCGGGCGCGGCAGATCCTCGGAAAAATCGACAAGTACCGCATCGATGCTGTCCACGCTGGTGCCGGAGATCAGGCCCAGATAGAGCATGGAAGTGTCGCTCACACTCAGTTGTCGTTGTTGAGCGGTGTGCTGCTGCGTGCCAGCTTGATGCGATCATCGAGTTCGGTCAGGCGGGCCATCTGCGGCTTCACCACCTGGGATCTGAAGCGAGCCAGCTGCGTTGGCGGCAGCGGTTGCGGTTGCGGCAGTGTCACCGTCTGCGGGTTGCGCTGCTGTCCGTTGACGCGGAATTCGTAGTGGAGATGCGGCCCCGTTGCCAATCCGGTCATGCCCACAAAGCCGATCACCTGGCCCTGCATCACGTGCTGGCCGATGCGCTCATTGGCGAAACGCGACATATGGCCATACGCGGTGCTGATCGTATTGCTGTGCTGGACGATCACGAAGTTGCCATAGCCATTCATCCAGCCGCGGAACTTGATCACGCCATCGCCTGCGGCGTGAATCGGCGTGCCGGTTGGAGCGGCGTAGTCAACGCCCTTGTGTGCCCGCATGCGGCCGAGAATCGGATGGAAACGCGCCGCGCTGAAGGTCGAGGAGATTCGGGTGAAATCGACCGGAATGCGCAGGAAGGACTTCTGGATCGGACGTCCATCTTCGCTGAACCAGCCGTAGCTGTTGTCGGCTTTCTTGAAACGATAGGCCGTATAACGCTTGCCCTGGTTGATGAATTCGGCGGCAATGATATTGCCCTCGCCAAAGCGCACGCCATCGCGATAGATATCGTCGTAGATGACAGTGAAGCTGTCGCCGACGCGAAGATCCTGCACGAAATCGACGTCGTACTTGAACAGGTCGGCCAGCTTGCCGACCATCGCCGCGTTCATGCCGGCCTGATCCCCAGCGGCATACAGGCTGCTCCGAATGACGCCGTGGGCGACTTCCTCGCGCATGTCCAGATCACGTTTCTGCACGGCCACGTCGGGGTGGATGCCATCCAGGCGAATGGTCGCGCGGCTGCTTTCATCCTGGTCGAAACGGAAGCCCTTCAGACTGCCGTCGCTACCCAGCAGAAAATCGAATTCCTCGCCCGGACGGATATGATGCAATGCCGTTTTCGCGTTGCCGGACGCATCCATCACCTTTTGCAGATCGGTCATGCTGAGGCCGCGACCGGTGAAAATGTCCGAAAGCGTCTGACCGGGCTGGACCCGCTCGACCTGCCAATCGTCCGCAGCGGCAACAGGGCTGCTGACGGGTGCCACCTTCGGCAATGCCAGTGGCACGATGGCATGTGCTTCGGGCACGGACGCCGGGCGCATCGCGCTGGCCCATGCAGGCATGATGAAACCGGACAGCAGGGTGATCAGCAAGGCGGTGGCGGCCAGCACCCAGCGCTCGCGATGCCAGCGGAGCGGTTCGACTTCGCCGGTGCGGTTGAACGACCAGTGGGCACAGCTTTCGTAGAAATGGGAATGCCGACGCTGTGCCTTGCGGCAGATGGCCTGCTTGCGTGCAAGACGCGCCCCCCGAATTTCATCAGCCATGCCGTGCGTGCCCCGCGGTACAAAGTAACAAACAGGGCGTACCATAACGAGCATGTGCAGACGGCGTCAACGCCTTTTCCATCAAGGGTTTGCGCCACATTTCTGATTAACGCACAATTAACGTCGACAGCACGGCCGGCAACCGGGGTCGCTGTCCCCGTCCAGGGCCATCCGAGAGAGAAATGCATGAGCGAGCTTGAGCAGGCGCTAGCCACGATTGCGCGTGGCGCTGACGAAATCATCAAGCGCGAGGACTTGGCTGCGCGACTGCAGAGCGGTCGACCGCTTCGGATCAAGGCCGGCTTCGATCCGACGGCCCCTGACCTGCACCTGGGTCATACGGTGTTGCTGAACAAGATGCGCCAGTTTCAGGACATGGGCCATCAGGTGATCTTCCTGATCGGCGATTTCACCGGGATGATCGGCGATCCCACTGGCAAAAACGTCACCCGCAAGCCGTTGACCCGCGAAGATGTGCTGGCGAATGCCGAAACCTATGCCGAGCAGGTCTACAAGGTACTGGACAGGGAGCGCACCGAATTGCGCTTCAACTCCGAATGGTTCGGCGCGATGTCGGCAGCAGACATGATCAAGCTCGCTGCGCAGCACACCGTGGCGCGCATGCTGGAGCGTGACGACTTCACCAAGCGCTATGCGGCGCAACAGCCCATCGCCATCCACGAATTTCTTTATCCACTGGTGCAAGGCTACGACTCGGTTGCCCTGAAAGCCGATGTCGAGCTGGGCGGCACCGACCAGAAGTTCAATCTGCTGATGGGTCGCGCGCTGCAGGAGCATCATGGTCTGGCACCGCAAGTTGTGCTGACCATGCCGCTGCTGGAGGGTCTGGATGGCGTCAACAAGATGTCCAAGTCGCTTGGCAACTACATCGGCATCAACGAACCGGCGATCGACATCGT
>JBDTZX010000447.1:0-38694 GCA_040004895.1 Rhodanobacter sp.
CGATGAAGTCCGGGCGCATGACAACCTCGGCGGGGGTTAGACAGAAACTAGCAAAGCAACAGGTTGGAGGGAAGTCCTGAGATGTTTGGCGAGTCTGATCTCCGAGCTTTGAAGATTGACGATATGCAGGTGCATGTCCGAGAGGCCTCGCTCGTGCCATGCCGACGTGCGTTGCATCGCTCCGGCGATTTTGTCTGACTGCAGTCGGTCAGGAGTCCGTCAACGCTGCGCGACTTCGATGTCCTGCTCGGAAAGGGTCTTGCCGCGAATGTCCCAGGCCCGCAGCCGGTAACGACCGGGGCGCAGGTAGAGTTTGCTCACCGTATCGCCCTGCAGAAAGGCATAGCGGTCTGCCGCGATGGCGTCGTCAGGCTCACCCGCGTAATGAGCGTCGATGACGCAGGGGATGGTGACCCTGCACAGCGCCGTGCTGACCGGGAAGGGATAGCGCTCCTGGTGGAGAGTGAGCCATTCAGGCCGTTGCGTGTTGACGAACCGCGACAACATCGATTGTGTGCGTACCATGTCGTTCACGATGTTCGATGGTTGCGCGTAACCGCTCTCGATCGCACCTGAGCCGGTGGGAGGCAGGATGACGTTAACGTCGTATAGGTCGGGATGGGCGCTCCAGGGCAAACCGGTGGCGCGATTGACCAGCGCCGTCGGACCCACGGGCTTGAAGGTATCGGCCAGCGCCTCATAGGCGTCCGGCTCATTCGGGATCTGTTCGCGAAACTGGGTCTGGTCGATTGAGAGCGGCTCGATCCCGGTGAGTTGCCGAAGTCGCATGGCCATCGGAAGGACATTGCCGAGACGTCCCTTCGCCTTGTCGATGTGCGCATAGCCGGAATGAACGAACAGACGCGCGTGCGGATCCTTCTTGAATACCTTTTTGTAGAGGTTTTCCGCTTGCCCTTCTTCACGCTCCTGGATGGCGGCATCGTCCACGTCGTAGGACACCACCGTGAAGCCCAGTTTGATCGCAATCCGCACAATGTCGCCGTAGGACGGTTCCCGCAGATATTCGGTGCCACTTGAATTGATCGGATAGCCGCGTTTCATGAGCGCGGCATCCTTGCTCACCAGCGCTTCGGCGGCAAAATAGTTGAAGCCGAGTTCCCGCAGACGTGGCAGCAATGCAAGCGTCAGTTGACGGGTATGAGCGTCGTGATGAGCTTCGTTGACAAGGACGATGCGCTGATCAGTTGCCAGCTTGGCAACCAGATCGACCGCATCAGTTGACTTCCACTCGTTCGCTGTTGGAAGCGTCAGCTTTTCCGATTGATGGCTCTTGAGCGGGAAATCCCGAATGGCCTCGTTGTAAAGGCCCAGTTCGTCCTCGGTTGAAGAGAATAGCTGCATCGCCAAAGGACGGTCCGATGCCGGCAATGTCGGCATGGTCTTGACCAGGAACACATAGCGGGCCAGATCGTTGGGCTGTTGAGCGAGCCCGTTGAACATTTCGACCGCAGCGGGACTGAATGTCTGCGCAGCGGCTGTAGAAAGAACTGAAGATGTGATGCAAAACGTCAGGAAAAACATTCTTCGTGATATGTCCGCACCTGTTTTAAATCTCACTGGACGTACACCGGATAACGATAAAAAACGGTTGGTCATGACGCACATCCTCTGGAAACACCTGGTTTTCTCATGTCCATGAATTTTTCGCTTGGCTCGGCTGGCAAAGCTCCAGTCATTGATATGCTTCAACATGCATGGGCCGGAAAAATTGTGGAAAATGGTCGCTTTTCAAACGAAGGCCCAAGATAGCCTGATCGCAATGGTCCAATTCGTTTTTCGAACACGCCAACAGCTGTTGCGCCACTGAAAAGCCGAGCCCGGACAGATTCGATATGGCGTGCGTCAAACAGGTGCAGCGGGTCGGAGCAGCACGTTGCTGCGTGGCTTTCTGTAAAACTTTCGGCGTGGTCGAACGATTGTGCAGATGCCGTTGCCGATGAGAGCAACAGGAAGGCTGACCAAACGACAGGATCCATCTTGATCGACATGCAGAATTCCATCCCGAAGCGCGCCTCCAGCGTGCACGCGAAGTATCCGTGAAGCAAGGTCCATTTCGGGGCGAAATGATCGTCCATTGACGGCATGCCGGGCAGTCTGTGACGAGTCATGTCCAATCCGACGGCGCACTGCGGCGAGCTCTCCCCTTGGGACGCCATGGCGCACTATCGGACAGGTTGCTGCAATCTTGAAGGAACTCTCCATGTCATCGACAAGTCATGACCTCCTCGTGCTGGGCGCCGGGTCCGGCGGCTTGGCTAGTGCATTTCGCGCCGCTCAGCATGGCGCCGACGTGGTTCTGGTGGATCCCGGCGAACTTGGCGGGACTTGTGTCCATCGGGGCTGTGTACCGAAGAAGGCGCTATGGTTTGCCGCGCAGTGGGCGCAAGCCCAGCAACTGGCGGTCGATGTCGGCTTCGCGTCCCGACCTGGGCCGCTCGACTGGGAAGGGTTCCGTCAGAAGCGACAGCGGTTCATCGATGGCATAGACGATCGATATGCACAGCGCCTGGAAGAGGCTGGAGTGCATCTGCTGCGTCAGGCGGCGCGCTTTACGGCGACGCCGGCGATCGAGCTGACCGACGGCCGTCAATTGCGCGCGAAGCACATCGTGATCGCGACCGGGGCAAAGCCGCGGACCCTGACGCTGCCGGGATTCGACCTGGGCATGGTCTCCGACGATATTTTTGCCCTGCAAACCTTGCCGCGCCGCGTGGCGATCGTCGGTGGAGGCTATGTTGCCGTGGAATTTGCCGGCCTTCTGCAGGCGCTGGGTAGCGAGGTGGAGCTGCTTGTACGCGACTCGCTGCTGCAGGAGTTCGATCAGGAACTGGTGCAGGAACTGACCGTGCAGATGCGACGGCAAGGTATCCGGATCGATATGCAGAGCACAATAAAAGCGGTGCATCGCGATGTCGAAGGCCTCGTGCTGGACGATGCTGCCAGAGGTCCGCGCGATCCTTGCGATGCACTGCTCTGGGCCGTCGGCAGGGTACCCAATACGCGGAACCTTGCACTGGACGTGATCGGCGTTGAAACCGATGCCGCCGGTCACGTGCTGACCGACGAGTTTCAGGACACCAACGTAGAGGGTATCCACGCCCTGGGTGACGTCACGACTCGCAAGGCTCTGACCCCGGTGGCGGTTGCTGCAGGCCGGCATCTGGCCGATCGACTGTTTGGCGGCTTGGCCGATGCGCGACTCGACTACACCACCATTCCCAGTGTGGTTTTCGCCAAGCCGCCGCTCGGCATGATCGGCCTGACCGAAGCAGGCGCGCGTGCGCTGCACGGCGGCGAAGTGACGGTGTATCGTCGGCGGTTCACTCCGATGCAACTGGCGCTCGCCGGTCGGCACGACCAGAGCATGATGAAACTGGTCTGCGTCGGCAGCGAGGAACGCGTCGTGGGTATCCACGCGCTGGGTCCCGGCGTCGACGAAATGCTGCAGGGCTTTGCGGTCGCCATGAAGCTTGGCGTGCGCAAACGCGATCTGGATGCCACCGCGGCGATTCATCCCAGCTCGGCGGAAGAACTCGTGCTGATGAGCTGAGTACAATGGAGCGCATGGCCAACTTCACCCTGCATCGCGGTCATGCACCGCTGTTGATCAGCCTGCCGCATGACGGCAGTTTCATCCCTGACGACATTGCCGCACGCATGCGTCCAGCGGCAAGACGCTCGCCGGATACCGACTGGCACGTCGGACGGCTGTATCAGCCGCTGGCCGAAGCGGTTGGCGCCAGCGTGCTGAAGCCGTCGGCTTCGCGCTACGTCGTCGACCTGAATCGACCGGCAGATGGTCATGCGCTGTACCCCGGGTTGCGCGAGACGGGGTTGATACCGACGATCGGCTTCGATGGCGAACCGTTGTACCTCGAAGGCCAGGAACCCGATGCCGCAGAAATCCGCCAGCGGATCGATGGCTACTGGCAGCCCTACCACCAGGCTCTTGCACAGGAGCTGGTGCGACTTTGCGATGAACATGGCCGGGTCGTGCTGTGGGAAGGCCACTCCATCCGCAGTCGGGTCCCGCTGCTGTTTGAAGGCCGGCTGCCCGATTTCAATCTGGGAACCGCTGCCGGAGCCAGTTGCAGTGTCGGCCTGCAATCGCGCCTGAGCGATTGCCTCGATTCGCAGTCGTTGTTCAATTTTGCGATCAACGGCCGCTTCAAGGGTGGCTACATCACGCGCCAGTACGGACGGGCGGACGCCGATGTGCAGGCGGTTCAACTGGAACTGGTGCAGCTGAACTACATGGACGAGGAAAGCTTCGAGTACGACACGCATAAAAGTCTGGCCGTGCAGGCGCTGATTGGCCGATTGCTGCAGACCAGTCTGGAATGACGGTCGCGCCGTCGGGTGGATAAACCATTTGCAATTCCTCGTTCCTATTTTCGCCATCGACGATGAGTCGTTCAGCGCGGGTACGACGTTCGCGGCGTAATTGTCGTTCCGTCGTGCCACCCGAGTTGCCGGGTTCCGGCCGGGTTCGCGATATCCATCTACGAGGCTCAGACATCATGCGTAAATTTGCGATTGCTTCTCTGCTCGTGGCGGGTGTGGCCCTCTCGGGTTCCGTGTTCGCGCAGACAGCGGCACCACAAGCGCCGATGACCCCGCAGACTGCACCGGCCGCCACCATGCCCGAGCCGGCCGCCGCACCGGCTCCGGCATCGACGGCGATGGCCGCACCTGCTGCACCGAAGGCTCACCACCACAAGAAGAAGCACCACAAGGCTGACGCGGCGGCTCCGGCTGCTGCGAGCACCGCTGGCTGATAGCCGAGCTTGAGGCATTGCGGTCAAGCAAAACCCGCCGGGCGACCGGCGGGTTTTCCATGTGCGAAGGGTGAAAGCCGGAACAGGCTGCTCAGCCCGGATCAGGGCCTTTGAGCGTCGCAATGCATTTCAGTTCGATCGCGATCGGTGTGGGCAGCGCATGGATGCCGACGGTGGTGCGGCAGGCGTCGACGCCTGCGAAGTGTTCCGCGTACAGACGGTTGTACGCAGGAAAATCCCGTTCCATATCCGTCAGGAAGACAGTCACATCGACGAGGTCGGTCCACTTCGCGCCGCTCGCCTGCAGGATCGCGCGGACGTTGGCAAAGACCTGCCGGCATTGTGCCTCGATGTCGTAGCCAACGAGCCGGCCCTCGGCGTCGTGCAGGTTGCCTGGAATCGAATTGTCCTCCGGCTGGCGCGGGCCGACGCCGGAAAGGAACAGCAAGCCACCCAGCCGCCGCGCGTGCGGATAGGCGCCCACCGGAGCAGGTGCGCGGTCGGTTCGGATGGCCTCGCTCATGGATTCGTCACCGCCGAGCGCAACAGACGTTGCAGGGCCTTCTCGTAGGCTGGCTGCAGCGCTGCGCGCGAATCGACATGCATGTCCAGATCGTTCATGTGGCCGTTGTCGAGGCTGTAGCACCAGGCGTGCACCGACAGCTTCTGACCGCGTTCCCAGGCATCCATCACCATCGTGGTGCGGCAGGTGTTGGTGACCTGTTCGATCGCGTTCAGTTCGCACAGGCGCGCATTGCGCAAAGCCATCAGGTCCAGCGAGGCGAGCATCATGGAATGCTTTTCGGCGACGTCGCCGACGTGGCGCAACCAGTTGTCCACCAGTCCGAGCCGGCGTTCGTCAAGTACCGCCTGGACGCCGCCGCAACCGTAGTGACCGACGATGATGATGTGCTCGACCTTCAGAATGTCCACCGCGAACTGGATCGCGCTCAGGCAGTTCAGGTCGCTGTGCGCAACCACGTTGGCCACGTTTCGCTGCACGAAGATCTCGCCCGGCGGCAGGTCGACGATCTGCGTGGCGGGGACGCGCGAATCGGAGCAGCCGATCCACAGGTATTTCGGCGACTGCTGCTTCGCCAGTTGCTCGAAGAAAAGCGGGTCTTGGGCGTGCTGGGCGGCGGACCAGCGGCGGTTGCCATCAAGCAGTTCTTGCAGCGGACGGGTCAAGAGAGTCTTCCTATCGAGGCGACAGACGCTGTCGCGGATTGTGGTCAATAGCGGATGCAGACGTTTTTCGGTTCGGTGAAAAAGTTGAGCGCCTCGGTGCCGCCTTCGCGACCCATGCCGGATTGCTTGCTGCCCCCGAATGGCGTGCGCAGGTCGCGCAGCAGCCAGCAGTTGATCCACACGATGCCGAAATCGAGCTGGCTGGCCAGGCGATGCGCGCGGGAGAGATCTCGCGTCCACATCGATGCCGCCAGTCCGTAGCAACTGTCGTTGGCGATCGCCAGCGCTTCGGCTTCATCCTCGAATGGAATCAGGCTGACCACTGGACCGAAGATTTCCTGCTGATTGGTCGGCGCGGAGGAGGGCAGGCCTTCGACGACGGTGGGTGCAATGAACCAGCCGCCAGCACAACGGCCGGACAGCTGGATGGCGCTTCCGCCACACAGCACGTGGCCACCATCGACCCGGGCCTGTTCGATGCAGCCCAGGATCTTCTGGAAATGGGGTTCGGAGACGATCGCGCCAAGATCGCTGTCCGGATCGTTCGGGTCGCCCACGCGGAGCGCGTGCACGCGCTCGAGGTAACGCCTGCGAAAGTCGTCGTAGATCGAGCGTTGTACCAGCAGACGCGAGCCGCACAGGCAGATCTCACCCTGGTTGGCGAAGCCCGAGCGCACGATGGTGTCGAGATTGGTTTCGGAAAGGTCGGCATCGGCAAACACGATGGCCGGATTCTTGCCGCCCATTTCCAGCGAGACTTTCTTGAACTGCGTGGCGGCGATGCGGGCAATGCGGGCACCGGTGGCCGTGCTGCCGGTGAAGGAAATGGCTTTCACGGCGGGATGTTCGACGATCGCCTGGCCGACCGTGGGCCCGCGACCGTGCACGATATTCAGCACACCTGGCGGAAAACCTGCCGCGATGCTCAGTTCGCCGAGCAGCGCGGCGGTGCAGGGCGTCACTTCCGAGGGTTTGGCGACCACGGTATTGCCGACGGCAAGGGCTGGCGCGATCTTCCAGGTGAAAAGATAGAGCGGCAGATTCCACGGACTGACGCAGCCCACGATGCCGAGTGGCTGACGCAACGTGTAGTTGATCGCACCGGTTCCGGCCGTGCCCGCTTCCATCGCGTGGGACTCGCTGCCCCATGCCATGATGGCAGCGGCGAAATGGCGCAGGTTGCTGACCGCGCGCGGGATGTCGAGTTGCCGCGCGAGGCTCAATGGCTTGCCGCTGTCACGCGATTCCAGCGCGGCGAATTCCTCCAGCCGTGCTTCCACCAGATCGGCCAGACGCAACAACAAGCGGGCGCGCTGTTCCACGGGCGTATTCGCCCATCCCGTGGCTGCGGCGCTCGCTGCGGCAACAGCCGCTGCGACATCGGCCGGACCGGAATCGGGACAGCGGGCAAACACCTTGCCGGTCGCGGGCTCGGGCACATCCAGCCACGCGTCGTGGCGGGGTGCCAGCAGGTGGCCGTCGATCAGATTGGTCAGGCGCGGGATGGACATCGGCACAAGCTTAAAACCAGCGTGATGCAAATGCACTGAAGCGGTTTCGGCCAGCGGGGATTCTCAGCTCAGCTCAGCGCACGCGTCCGGCCGCCGTCCACCGCGATGCTGACCCCGTTCACATAGGCCGCCGCGGGCGTGCACAGAAAGGCGATCACGGCCGCCACTTCGCTGGCCTCGCCGAATCGCCGGGCTGGAACCGTCGCAAGCATGCCCTGGGCGATGTCGTCCTCGCTGCGGCCACCCGCGGCGGCGTGTGCGGCGAGCAAGCTGTCGAGCCGATCGGTACGGGTATAGCCAGGCAGCACGTTGTTGACGGTGATGCCGTCAGCAGCCAGTTCGCTGGACAGGGTTTTCGCCCAGCCGGCGACCGCCGCGCGAACCGTGTTCGAGACGCCCAGTCCGGCGATCGGCTCTTTCACCGAGGTGGAAATCACGTTGACGATGCGGCCGTAGCCGCTGCTGCGCATGCCGGGCAACAACGCCTGCACCAGCGCCTGCGCGGCAAGCAGATGCTGGCGGAATGCGCTTTCGAAAGCGCCGGCTTCCGCCGTATGCGCCGGGCCCCCGGGCGGACCTCCGGTGTTGTTGATCAGGATGTGCACCGGTTGTCCGGCAGCGATGTCGATGGCGACCGCCTGCAAGCTGGCAGTGTCCAGCATGTCGACACTGTGCCAGTCATGCCGCTGGCCGGCACGTCGTGGCAGGCTGTCTGCAACGACCTCGAGTGCATCGCCGGAGCGCGCCAGCAATGTGACGTTGGCGCCCAGTTGCGCCAGCTCGATGGCGGTGGCGCGGCCAATCCCCTTCGATGCGCCGCATACCAGCGCGTGGCGCCCGCCCAGATCCAGTTCCATGAATGTCCTCGATCAGTCAGTGCAACAGCAGACGCATCGACAAGGCGCCGAGCCAGCACAACCAGCCCAGCCACGGACTGTAGCGCCACACGCGTTGCCAGGTGTCGAGCGTCGAATCGCCCAGCGCCGGCAACGCCGGTGAACGCAGCGCGTGCTGCATGCGGATCCAGGTGCGGAATCCACTGGCCTTGCCGTGTTCCGGTTCCGCAATGATCTTCCACTGCTGCGGGTAGCGGGCGCGCATCCATTGCGCCATTCGAAACTGCGCGATGTACGACAGGGAAAAAAGAATGATGCCGCCGGCCAGCAGGGAGAGATACAGGGTGATCACTGGGTGCTGCTGCCGGCTGTCGGCGTGTTGCCAGTGCCGCTCGGCTTGCCGCTCTTGTCGGTGCTCCAGGGGATCGGCAACACCGTGCGAATGGTGTTGAGCAGCCCGTCGCCAGTGGGTGCCTTCTTGCAAATGCTGCTGTCCACCGCCTTGGCGTAGGTCTTGTTCATCATGCCGACCCACAACGCCCCGTCCGGTCCATGCGGCACGCTGAAGCTGCCGGTCGAATTCATCTGCAGCGTGGCCGCGCTGCTGCTGGAAATCGATGCGGGTGACTGTTCCCAGTAGGTCTTGCCCGACTGTTGTGCGGAAGAACTGTAGACCAGCAGATAGCGCGCCTTGTCGCTGGCAACCTCGACGCTGCCGAAGGCACCGGTGGTCTCGTCGCTCCAGCCCATGTGCTCGCACAGGCCGATATCGTCGGTGCGGATCGGCTGGAATCCATCGTCCAGCACCACCACGGTGGGTGCAAACAGGTAGCTGGAGTGCAGCCAGCGTCCGGTCAACTCCGATTTCACGGCGACACGGTAAGGCAGCTTGACGTTTGCGGGAAGCCGGAAAGCCAGGAAGTAACTGTGCGTACCGTTGAGATTCGCCACCATGCTCCCTGCGCCAAGCATGAACTTCTGCGGCTGCCATGGCAGCATGCTTTCATAGGAAAAGTCGGCAAAGCTGCTGCAGCACGGCGATGCATCCTGCAGTTGCTTGGTGGCCTGTTTCAGGCTGTCGCCGGTGTCCACGGTCGGAGCCCGGAAATTCGGGGGGATCAGTGCTTTTGCCGTATGGCAACCGCCCAGCAGCGTGCTGAGGGCCAGTGCAGCGATGGTGATTGGAAAACGGTAGGACATTGCAGGATGGGTACTCAGAATTCAGCGGTGCCGGCCGCACGTGGAAAGGGGATGGCGTCACGGATGTTGGCCAATCCGCAGACGTAGACCAGAAGGCGCTCGAAGCCCAGTCCGAACCCGGCATGCGGCACCGTGCCGTAGCGTCGAAGGTCCCGATACCAGCCATACGTCACCGGATCGAGATTGAACTTCGCCATGCGGCGGTCGAGATAATCCAGTCGTTCCTCGCGCTGCGCGCCACCGATGATCTCGCCGATCCCGGGCGCCAGCACGTCCATCGCCGCGACGGTCTTCTCGTCATCGTTCAAGCGCATGTAGAACGCCTTGATCTGCTCAGGGTAGTTCATTACGACCACGGGACGGCCGATATGTTTCTCGGCCAGGTAGCGCTCGTGCTCTGTTTGCAGGTCGATGCCCCAGGCGACCGGGTATTCGAACTTCTGCCCGGACTTCTGCAGGATCGCGATGGCGTCAGTATAGTCGATTCGTTCGAACGGTTTGGCAATAAAAGCTTCTAGACGGCTGATCGCGTCGGGTTGAACGCGTTCGGCGAAGAACGCCATGTCGTCGGCACGCTCATCCAGCACCGCCTTGAAGATCGCCTTGAGGAACGCCTCGGCGCAGTCGGCATCGGCGGCAAGGTCGGCGAACGCGATTTCCGGCTCGATCATCCAGAACTCGGCCAGATGGCGTGGCGTGTTCGAATTCTCCGCGCGGAAGGTCGGGCCGAACGTGTAAACCTTGCTCATCGCCAGGCAGTACGCCTCGACGTTGAGCTGACCCGACACCGTGAGGAACGCCTCGCGACCGAAAAAATCCTTGCGAAAGTCGATCCCGCCCCTGTCGTCGCGCGGCAGGTTGGCAAGATCCAGCGTGGACAGCCGGAACATGTCGCCGGCACCTTCGGCGTCGGAGGTGGTGATGATCGGCGTGTTGATCCAGAAGAAGCCCTGTTCGGTGAGATGGCGGTGGATCGCCATCATCATGGTGTGACGCACACGGGTCACCGCGCCGAACAGGTTGGTGCGCGGGCGCAGGTGAGCGACCTCGCGCAAGAACTCCATCGAGTGCTGCTTGGGCTGGATCGGGTAGGTTTCCGGATCATCCACCAGGCCGGTGACGATCACTTCGCCGGCCTGCAGCTCGAAACTCTGACCCTTGCCCTGAGACGGCACCAGGATGCCGCTGACGATCACGCCGGCGCCGGCGGTGAGATGCTTCACTTCGCTGTCGTAGTTTGCCAGGGTGGCTGGCACCACGGCCTGGATCGGATCGAAACAGGAGCCGTCGGTCACGTTGACGAACGACAGGCCCGCCTTGGAATCGCGCCGGGTGCGCACCCAGCCGCGCACGGTCACCGCGCTGCCGGCCTCGATGGTGCCGGACAAGGCGCGTTTCACACTGCAAATCGTCGGGCTGGCCGTAGCCATGAGTTGAAACTCCCTGCTGAGTGCCGCATATCGGTTGGGTCGCGGATCGACCTGGCTCCGTATCGGCATGGGTAATGAGTAGCGCGCGCGGCGTGCCAGATCCGCATGATAATGTAGGTGTCGCCGGCCTGCGAATTTCGAGCCACGCCATTCCGCGACAAGGCACATGCAAGTACCGATCAGGTTGGTTCAAGCACCATGACCATCACCATTACACCCGCTGCCAGCGAACGCATGCGCCACTTTCTTTCCGCCGCGCCGGCGGCTGCAGGCGTGCGGTTTGGCGTCAAGCGCACGGGCTGTTCGGGTTTCGCATACGTGGTGGATCTGGCCGAGGTGGTGGGCGAGGGCGACCAACTGGTCGAGATCGACGGCCTGCCGCTGATCGTCAACGACAAGAGCCTGGCGCTGGTCGAGGGCACGGTGATCGATTTCCAGCGCCAGGGCCTCAACGCCAGCTTCGTGTTCCACAACCCGAACGCCACCGGCGAGTGCGGTTGCGGCGAGAGCTTCACCGTCGGCTGAGCACCGCTCGGGCGGATGTGCGCTCATCCAGACGCGTGTCGGTCCGGCTGCCGCTCCAGCCTTTTCCATCAATGACTTGCGCCCGGCTTGTCCGGCCGCTTACAATTCCGCTTCTGTCTGCGTCCATCTGGACGTCGACGGTACTTGCCTCACCGCAACAGCGGGAGGCTGCGAGGCCGCAAGGCCGCATCCACAAGGAGTTACCCAACGATGACGCTGCGTCATTACGAAGTCGTGTTTCTGGTCCACCCTGACCAGAGCGAGCAGGTTCCGGCGATGATCGAGCGCTACAAGGCGCTGATCGAGACCGACGGCGGCAAGATCCACCGTCTGGAAGACTGGGGCCGGCGTCAGCTGGCCTATCCGATCGTGAACCTGGCCAAGGCACATTACGTGCTGATCAACATCGAAGTGAGCCAGAACGCGCTGAACGAGCTGGAGTCGGGTTTCCGCTTCAACGATGCCGTGCTGCGCCACCTGGTGGTGCGTCGTGACGAGGCGGACAGCGAGCCGTCCTTCATCCTGAAGAGCAAGGAAAAGGATGATGCCAAGTCCTCGCGTCGCCGCGATGACGACGATGATGGCGAAGGCCGCGGCCGTGACCGCGATGACCGCGACAACGATCGCGACAGCGACTGACAGGAACCCAGACCATGTCCAAATTTTTCCGCCGCCGCAAGTTCTGCCGCTTCACTGCCGAAGACGTCAAGGAGATCGACTACAAGGATCTCAACACGCTTCGCCAGTACGTCACCGAGAACGGCAAGATCGTGCCGAGCCGCATCACCGGTACCAAGGCGCGTTATCAGCGCCAGCTGGCGACCGCGATCAAGCGCGCCCGCTTCCTGTCGCTGCTGCCGTACACCGACAACCACGACGTCTGATCGTGGCCGGCCGCAGCCTCAGGGCTGCGGCGGGTTGTTGCTCCCGGCTTTGGCCGGGCGCGATTCGGACACCCTTCGGACAACCGTCCACTGGCTGCGTCGGGCCACACCGCCGCTAACGAAAAGGAACCATCATGGAACTCATTCTTCTGCAGAAAGTCCGCAACCTCGGCACGCTTGGCGACAAGGTCGTCGTGAAGCCGGGTTACGGTCGCAATTTCCTCCTGCCGCAGGGCAAGGCCGTGCGCGTCAATGCGGCCAATCTGGCGGCGTTCGAACAGCGTCGCGCCGAATATGAAGCGAAGGCCAATACCGCACTTGCTGACGCCGAAGCACGCAAGGCCAAGCTGGTCGACGCATCGGTGACGATCGCGGCGCATGCCAGCGCCGAGGGCAAGCTGTTCGGTTCGGTCGGTCCGCGTGATATCGCCGAGGCGCTGGCTGCGGCCGGCCACAGCGTCAACAAGGGTGAAGTGATCCTGGGCGAAGGCCCGCTTCGCAACACCGGCGAGTACGACGTCGCGGTGCATCTGCACGCCGACGTGCACACCACGGTGAAGGTGATCGTGGTCGGCGACAACTGAGTCGCCAGCAACGCATGAAGCATCGACGGGCGCCTTCGGGTGCCCGTTTCTTTTGCTCGTCCGGGTGATCGCGCGCATCGCCATGGACTGCTTCTATCCACAGCAACCCACAGCTTATCCACAGACTTGTTGTCTCGGCGGGTGAGATGACGCCGCGTATGATGAGCGTCGGTGTGACGGTCACTGACGTATCGGCGTGCTGCCCGTTTCCCTGTGAGGTAAATCGATGTCCTTCGTGCCGGAACGCAAATCCTCATCTCCCGCCATCGAGGCGCTGCGCGTGCCGCCACACTCGATCGATGGCGAGCAGGCAGTCCTTGGCGGACTGATGCTGGCGCCGGATGCGCTCGACAAGGTTGCCGACAAGCTGGCCGAACAGGATTTTTACCGCAAGGATCACCGGCTGATCTGGCGCGCGATCAACGAGCTGGCCAACAAGGGCATGCCGTGCGACGCGGTGACCCTTGGCGACTGGTTCGAGAGCAACGGGCTGGCCGAGATGGTCGGCGGTGCCGGCTACCTGATCGAGCTGGCCAACAGCACGCCCAGTGCCGCGAACATCACCGCGTATGCGGAGATCGTTCGCGAGAAATCGGTGATGCGCCAGTTGATCGATGCGGGCACCTCGATCACCGAGGATGGTTATCGTCCCGAAGGCCGCAGCGTGCAGGAGGTGCTGGAAAACGCCGAGCAGCGCGTGTTCCACATCGCCGAATCCGGTGCGCGCGGCAAGAAGGATTCCGTCTCCGTGCGCGAGGCGATGAAGGATGCGTTCCGCCTGCTCACCGAGCGCTATGAAAATCGCGGCCAGCTCACCGGTGTCACCACCGGCTTCACCGATCTGGACAACCTGACCTCCGGACTGCAGCCGTCTGATCTGATCATCGTTGCGGCGCGACCGTCGATGGGCAAGACCGCGTTCGCGCTGAACATCGCCGAGACAGCCGCGATCCGCGGCAAGAAGGCGGTAGTCGTGTTCTCGATGGAAATGTCCGCCTCGCAGTTGGCGTTCCGCCTGATCTCCTCGGTCGGCCGCATCCATCAGCAGCACCTGCGCAATGGCGATCTGCAGGAGGAAGACTGGCCGCGCGTCTCCAATGCGATCCAGATCCTGTCCGACGCGAAGATCTTCATCGACGACACGCCCAGCCTGTCGCCGGTGGAACTGCGCTCGCGTTCGCGCCGGCTGCATCGCGAGCATGGCGGTCTCGGCCTGATCGTGATCGACTATCTGCAGCTGATGCAGGTGCCGGGAAACAAGGAGAATCGCGCCACCGAAATTTCAGAAATTTCGCGTTCACTCAAGGGCCTCGCCAAGGAGTTGAACGTGCCGGTGGTGGCCCTGTCGCAGTTGAACCGCTCGCTGGAGCAGCGTGCGGACAAGCGGCCGATGATGTCCGACCTGCGCGAGTCCGGTGCGATCGAGCAGGACGCCGACGTGATCATGTTCATCTACCGCGACGAGTACTACAACAAGGAATCGGCGGACAAGGGCATGGCCGAGATCATCATCGGCAAGCAGCGCAATGGTCCCACCGATACCTGCAAGCTGACTTTCCTCGGTCACTACACCAAGTTCGAGAACTACGCGCCGGATTCGTTCGTCGGCTCCTTCGACTGATCCGGATCCGCCGTCAACGATGAGCCGCACCACCGTCGCCACCATCCACCTGGGCGCATTGCGTCACAACCTGGCGCGCATCAAGACGATGGCGGCGCCGGCAAAGGTGATGGCAGTGGTCAAGGCGGACGCCTACGGCCATGGACTGGAGCGGGTTGCGCGCGCACTTGACGCCGATGCCGATGCGTTCGCGGTTGCCGCACTGGGTGATGGGTTGCGTCTGCGCGCGGCCGGACACCGCCAGCGCATCGTGGTGCTTTCCGGTCCCGACAACGGCAGCGACATCGCCGAGATGCAACGGTTGCAACTGGATGCGACGATCCATCACGAGGCGCAGTTGCAATGGCTTGCGCAAGCCTCGCCCGCGCGCGGGCGTCTGCGAGTCTGGCTGAAGGTCGACAGTGGCATGCACCGTCTCGGCTTTGCAACGGAACAGGTATCCGCCGCGCACGCACGGATCCTGGCGATGGCCGGCGTTGATCCGGAGATCGGTCTGCTGACGCATTTTTCCGACTCCGAAGTCTTCGATGGCGAACAGACCCCGGCACAGATCGTTCGTTTCGCTGAAGCCACACGCACATTCAGCGGACCACGTTCGCTCTCCAATTCCGCCGCCGTGCTGGGCTGGCCCGAAGCGCGTGGCGACTGGGTGCGCACCGGCGGTCTGCTGTATGGCTTGTCGGTGGTCGACGGCAAGAACGGCGCCGACTTCGGCTTCCGTCCGGCGATGACACTGAGCACGCAGCTGATCGCAATCAACCAGATCAGAGGCGGCGAGCGCATCGGCTACAACGGAAGCTGGACCTGCCCGGAGGACATGCCGGTCGGTGTCGCTGCGGTCGGCTACGGTGACGGCTATCCGCGCAGCGCGGCTGTCGGCACGCCGGTGCTGGTCGGCGGGCGGCGGGTGCCATTGATCGGCCGTGTTTCGATGGATCTGATCACGCTGGACCTGCGTGAAGCGCCGGGCGCGAAGATCGGCGATCCGGTCATCCTCTGGGGCGACCCGCTGGCGGTGGAACAGGTTGCCGCCCACGCCGGTACCATCTCCTACGACCTCACCTGCGGCATGACCCGACGCGTGCTGTTCGTCGAGGATGAAGGCTGAGCCGTATTCGCTGTTGACGATGATGCCTGACGAAGCCGCGCGTTGCGTGGCGTCTCGCGATATGCGATCACATCGGGCTAAGCTCGTCGCTTGTCTGTTTCAGTTCGAGGACCCGCATGGCCAAGGCCAAGACCGCGTATGTCTGCACCGATTGCGGTGCCGAGCACAGCAAGTGGCAGGGACAGTGTGTGGAATGCGGGGTGTGGAACACGCTCAGCACGGTCGTGCTGACGCCGGCTTCGACGACGACGGCATCGGTGGGGGCGCAGCGGTCGAGTTATGCCGGCCATGCGGCCGGCTCGGCCCGGATCACGCCGCTGACCGACGTGGCGATGATCACCGAGGCGCGCACGCTGACCGGCATCGGCGAGCTGGACCGGGTCCTCGGCGGCGGTCTGGTGCAGGGTTCGGTCGTGCTGATCGGCGGCGACCCCGGCATCGGCAAGTCGACTCTGCTGCTGCAAGTGCTGGGCACGCTGGGCACGCACCTGCCGAGTGTGTACGTCACTGGCGAGGAATCGCTGTCGCAGGTCGCTGCACGTGCGCAACGTCTGGGGCTTCCGCTCGAGCCGCTGCAGGCGCTGGCGGAGACATGCATCGAACGGATTCTCGAACAGACCGTGGCCACACGTCCGCGTGTCCTCGTGATCGATTCGATCCAGACCATCTGGACCGAGATGCTCGCCGCAGCGCCCGGTTCGGTGAGTCAGGTACGCGAGTCCGCGGCCAAGCTGACGCGTTTCGCGAAGGAGACCGGCACCTCGGTCTTCCTGGTCGGTCACGTCACCAAGGACGGCGGCATCGCTGGTCCGCGCGTGCTCGAGCACATGGTCGATGCGGTGCTGTATTTCGAGGGCGAGTCGGGCAGCCGGTTCCGCGTGCTGCGCGCCTTCAAGAACCGCTTCGGGGCGGTCAACGAACTCGGCGTGTTTGCGATGTCCGACAAGGGGCTGCGCGAGGTGCCGAATCCGTCGGCAATCTTCCTCTCTTCGCACAGCGGACCCACCTCGGGCAGCGTGGTGATGGTCACGCGCGAGGGCACGCGGCCGCTGCTGGTCGAAGTGCAGGCGCTGGTCGATCAGTCCTCGCTGGGAAATCCGCGTCGCGTCACCCTGGGGCTCGAACAGAACCGTCTGGCGATGCTGCTGGCGGTTCTGCATCGGCATGGCGGCGTGGCGGCATACGACCAGGACGTGTTCGTCAACGTGGTCGGCGGCATTCGCGTGCAGGAAACCGCGGCGGATCTGCCGGTGCTGCTGGCGGTGCTGTCGAGCCTGCGCGACCGGCCGCTGCCGGAGCAGACCGTGGCGTTTGGTGAAGTCGGTCTGTCCGGCGAGATCCGGCCGGTGCCGAATGGCGAAGAACGGCTGAAGGAAGCGGCCACGCACGGGTTCAGGCGCGCGATCGTGCCGAAGGCGAATATGCCCAAGAAAGGCCGGGTCGGCGACATGGAAGTGATCGGGGTGGAACGATTGTCGGAAGCGATCGACGCCTGCCGCTGAGCGGAGGTTTTCAGTCCAGCGTGCGATGCAGGATCAGTTCGAGCACGAACTTCGAGCCGAAGAACGCCAGCATCAGGATCGCCATGCCGATCAGGGTCAGGTTCACCGCGCGCTGTCCGCGCCAGCCGTGGCGCCAGCGACCGTAGAGCAGGATGCCGAACACCAGCCACGCCACGATCGACAGGATCGTCTTGTGCGCCAGGTGCTGGCTGAACAGGTTGTCGACGAACAAGGCGCCGGTCAGCAGGGTCAGTGTCAGCAGCAGGAAGCCGGCGGCAATCAGCCGGAACAGCAGGGTCTCGGTGAGGGTCAGTGGTGGCAAGGCACGCAACCACGGCCCGAATTGGCGATGACGCAATGCACGCTCCTGCACCGCCAGCAGAATCGCCAGCACGGTGGCAATCGACAGCACGCTGAAGGCGATCAATGCCACCGTGACGTGCAGCTTGATTTGCCAGTCCATCGAAAGCGGCAGGGTCGGTGGTGCCAGGAAGCTGTCAATCAGAATCAGCAGTGCGGTCAGCGGGAACACGATCACGCCGAGCGCGGCAACCGGACGCGACAGATTCACCAGCAGGGTCAGCGTCGATACCACGAAGGCGACCAACGACAGAGCGGCGAAGAAGTGCAGGTCCAGTGCGCCGCGATGCATGCCGAGCAGAATTCCCGCATGCATCAGCACCGCGATGCCGGCGACGCTCAGCGCCAGCTGGTTCAGCGGCCGGCCGCCACTCAGCAGCGGTCGAGCCAGCCCGCCGGCGGCAGCGAGGTAGAGCACGATGGCGATGGCGGCGATGACGTGAATGATCATGGCCGCGCAGTGTCGCACAGGCCTCGCGTACGCTGCATGCCGGACGGATCGACAGGTCCGCTATAATCGGACACTTTCCCGTACGCCGGTCCCGTCATGTTCGAGTCGCTCAGCCAACGCCTTTCCGTCACCGTCAATCGTCTGCGCGGACGCGGCCGGCTGACCGAGGAAAACATCCGCGAGTCACTGCGGGAAGTGCGTATCGCCTTGCTCGAGGCAGACGTGGCGTTGCCGGTGGTGCAGGCGCTGATCCAGCGGATCAAGGTGCGTGCGGTCGGTCAGGATGTGCTGAAGAGCCTCAGCCCGGGTCAGGCGCTGGTCAAGGTGGTCAGCGACGAGCTGACCACGGTGATGGGTACGGCGAACACCGAGTTGAACCTGGCGCAGCAACCGCCTGCGGTGGTGCTGATGGCGGGCCTGCAGGGTGCCGGCAAGACCACCACGGTGGCCAAGCTGGCGCGCCTGTTGACCGAGCGCAAGAAGAAGCGGGTGATGGTTGTCAGCTGCGACGTCTATCGTCCGGCGGCGATCGAGCAATTGCGGACGCTGGCCGAGCAGGTCGGAGTGAAGTTCTTCCCGTCCGAAGCCGGTCAGAACCCGGTCGATATCGCCAAGGCTGCGCTGGCTGCTGCCCGTCGTGAAGTGATCGACGTGCTGCTGATCGATACCGCAGGTCGCCTGCATGTGGACGAGGCGATGATGGCGGAGATCAAGGCGCTGCATGCCGCGGTCACGCCGGTCGAAACCCTGTTCGTGGTCGATTCGATGACCGGCCAGGATGCGGCCAATACCGCCAAGGCATTCAGTGAGGCCTTGCCGCTGACCGGCGTGATCCTGACCAAGACCGATGGCGATGCGCGCGGCGGCGCCGCGCTGTCGGTCCGCTACATCACCGGTCGGCCGATCAAGTTTCTCGGTGCCGGGGAAAAGACCGATGCGCTGGAACCGTTCCATCCGGATCGGCTGGCGCAGCGCATCCTCGGCATGGGCGACGTGCTGTCGCTGGTCGAGGAAGTCGAGCGCAAGGTCGATCAGGAAAAAGCGCAGAAACTCGCCGACAAGGTGATGAAGGGCAAGCGCTTCGATCTGAACGACATGAAGGACCAGCTGGAGCAGATGGGCAACATGGGTGGTCTTGCCGGCCTGATGGACAAGTTGCCTGGCGTTTCCAGCC
The DNA here is from genome assembly GCA_040004895.1 of Rhodanobacter sp. GTDB lineage: Bacteria > Pseudomonadota > Gammaproteobacteria > Xanthomonadales > Rhodanobacteraceae > Rhodanobacter. Next base: position 19,174 of record JBDTZX010000447.1, read on the forward strand.
TGCCGGACAGCGTCAAGTCCAAGGTCAACGACGGCGAGATGAAACGCATGATCGCGATCATCAGCTCGATGACCAAGAAGGAACGCCGCCATCCGGATCTGCTGAACGGCTCGCGTCGTGCCCGCGTGGCCCGCGGTTCGGGCAACCAGCCGGCGGATGTCAATCGCCTGCTCAAGCAGTACATGCAGATGGAAAAGATGATGTCCAAGCTCTCCAAGGGCGGCACCAAGGGACTGATGCGGCAGATGCGCGGCGCCATGAAGGGCATGGGCGGCATGGGCGGTTTGCCGCCGATGCGCTGAGGGGCGTCTCGCTGTTTCACCCGCAAGCAGGGCAAGGCCTTCCTTTTTCCGCCTTTTCCGCTAAAATGCCCCGTTTACCGCGCACGTCGTCTCGTGTGCCTGCCGACTGTTCGGCACTTCTGGAGTTTTACCATGGTCAAGATTCGTCTTTCGCGCGGTGGCGCCAAGGGCCGTCCGTTCTACCACGTCGTCGTGACCGATCAGCGCAGCAAGCGCGACGGCCGCAACATCGAGAACATCGGTTATTACAACCCGGTGGCTTCGGGCAAGGACAAGCGCCTTGAGCTGAACGTCGATCGTGTCAGGGAATGGGTTGGCAAGGGTGCCCAGCTGAGCGACAAGGTCGCCGCGCTGGTCAAGGAAGCCGGCAAGCTGCAGGCTGCCTGAGCATGACTGAAGCCGGTCGACGCGTCCTGATCGGACGCATCGTCGGGCTCTACGGTGTGCAGGGCTGGCTCAAGATCGAATCCTGGGCCGAGCCGCGCATGCGGATCTTCGACTACCAGCCCTGGCTGCTCAGTGCGGCGCCGGGTTCGGAGCGGGAGATCAAGGGCGCCAAGGGTCGTCAGCAGGGCAAGGGCATGGTGGCCCAGTTGCCCGGCGTGGATGATCGCGAACAGGCGGCGGCGTTGATCGGCAGCGACATTCATGTCGACCGTGCACAGCTGCCTCCGCCAGGCAAGGATGAGTACTACTGGGTCGATCTCGAAGGTGTCGAGGTCGTCACCACGGAAAACGTTGAACTGGGGCGGGTCAGTCACCTGTTCGCCACCGGTGCCAACGATGTCGTGGTGGTGAGGGACGGCGAGCGAGAGCGGCTGATTCCCTTCATCCAGGGGTCGTACGTGCGTTCAGTGGACTTGTCCGCACAGCGCATGGTGGTGGACTGGGATCCTGAATTCTGACGTTGCCGCAGCACGGCACAGAGGGTCGAGGATCATGCGCATCGATGTCGTCAGCTTGTTTCCCGACTTCGTGCGCCAGTGTGCTGCCGTGGGTGTGGTGGGACGCGCGCAGCAACGCGAGTTGCTGCAGGTGGAAACCTGGAATCCGCGCGACTACACCCGTGACAGGCACCGCACCGTGGACAGCAGTTCGTACGGCGGCGGTCCCGGCATGGTGATGATGATCGAACCGCTGCGCGCAACCTTGATGGCCATGCGCAGCGCCGCACCGGAACCGGTGCACGTGATTTATCTCAGTCCGCAGGGAACGCGGCTGACGCAAGGCAGGGTGGAGGCGTTGGCGAAGCTGCCGCGCATCGCCATGCTTTGCGGGCGTTACGAAGGTGTGGACGAGCGTCTGCTGGTGCACGAGGTCGACGAGGAGCTTTCAATCGGCGACTATGTGCTGTCGGGTGGCGAACTGGCCGCTGCGGTGATCATCGACGCAGTGGGCCGGCTGCAGGAAGGTGCGTTGAACGACGCACAGTCGGCCGAACAGGATTCATTCTCGGATGGCCTGCTCGATTGTCCGCACTACACGAAACCGGTGCGTGATGCGCTGGGTTCGGTGCCGGAGGTGTTGCTTTCCGGTGACCATGCGGCGATTGCCCGCTGGCGCCTCAAGCAATCGCTGGGACGAACCTGGTTGCGTCGTCCGGATCTGCTGTCGCAGCGTGTGCTGGATGTTGCATCCCGTGCATTGCTGGATGAATTCCGCCGCGAGCATGCTCAAACCGAGCCGGCGCGGCTCAACGGAACGGTCGTTGACTGACCGCTGTTTTTGAAAATACACAGGTGTTGCCATGAACAAGATCATTGAACAGTTCGAAGCCGAACAGATCACCCGCCAGTTGCCAGAGTTCGGTCCCGGCGACACCATCGTTGTCAACGTGAAGGTGAAGGAAGGCAACCGCGAGCGCGTGCAGGCCTTCGAGGGCGTCGTCATCGCCCGTCGCAGCCGCGGCCTGCATTCGGCCTTCACCGTGCGCAAGATGTCGCATGGGACCGGCGTGGAGCGCGTATTCCAGTCGCACAGTCAGGCGATCGATTCGGTCACTGTGAAGCGCAAGGGCAAGGTCCGCGGCGCCAAGCTGTATTACCTGCGTGGTCTGGAAGGCAAGGCCGCACGCATCAAGGAAGACGTGGCCGCCGCCGCTGCCGCCAAGGCCGCCTCCAAGGCTGCTGCCGCTGCTGCCGCGGCAACCGCCGCCAAATAATCCGGCGTTCGATGCCGGAGTTTGAAAAGCCCGCGAAGCGATTCGCGGGCTTTTCGTATTTGCAGATGCAGCGATGGATTGCCGGGCGGATTCGCTGTCAGCTCAGCCGCTGTGGTTCCTGCAGGAAGTTGCCCTGCACGAAATCCACGCCGCAGGCGAACAGCAACGACGTGCTGGTGGCGTCCTCGACCCATTCGGCAATCGTCTGGCGGTTCAATTCGCGCGCCTGCTGGCAGATCTCGGCCACCTTCTTCTGGTTTTCCGGATGCTGCGGCAGTTCGGCCATGTAGCTGCGATCGATCTTCAGGTAGTCCGCATCGACGTGGTTGAGCAGTTGGAAGGAGTTGAGGCCTGACCCGAATTGCTCCAGCGCGAACTGGCCACCCAGCTTCTTCCAGCCGTTGACGAATTCCTGCGCCGGACGCAGCAGGGTCATTACCTTGCTTTCGGTCATCTCCAGCACGATTCGGCCCTGCTTGAGCCCAGCCTTTGCCAGCCTCTTTTCCAGCCACGGCAACAGTGTTTCATCCTGCAGCGACGCGGCGGTGAGCTTGACGAAGAACGTGGTCTGCGGGCCCTGTGCCTCGCGCGCTTCAAGCGTCGAGATCACCTGGTTGAGCACCCAGCGATCGATCGGACCGTTGAGGTTGTGTTTTTCGGCGATCGGCATGAAGAACCCCGGCAACACCTCGCCTTGCGGGCCATTCATGCGCAACAGGATTTCAGAATAGTCGCCTTCGGCATCCTGCAGGCTGATGGTGTGCTGGTGGTAGAGCACCAGGCCATCCTGCGCCAGCGCCTGCTGCAACAGGTCGAGCCAGTAGCGATCGCGTTCGTCATCGGCCTTTTCGCGTGCGGCCGGATCGTGCAGTTCCACCTGACTGCCGCCGAGACTCTGTGCAGTGCGCAGTGCCTGGCTGGCCTGGTTGAGCAACAGCTCGGTATTGGCGTTCGTCTCGCCGAGCAGGCTGCCGCCGATGCTCGCGGTCACGGTGATCGAACGTGCGCCGGCGTCGAAGATCTCGTTGCTGATTGCGTGCTGGAGCTTGCTGATCCAGTCCTTGATGACGTCGTCCTGGCGCGAATCCAGCACGATGCCCAGCGTGTGTTCGGCGAGCATGCCGGCGACGTCCTCCGGCCCCAACATCATGCGGATGCGGTCGGCAAAGCCGGCCAACAGTGCGTCGGCCTTGCCAAGGCCGATGCCGGTCACGATCGACGCCCAGTTGTCCGGTTCGATCAGCAGCAGCGACTGGCCCTTCTTGCCCTTCGTCGCAGCGGTGACCGCGTCATCGACGCAGCTGAGCATGCGCGCACGATTGAACAGTCCGGTGACCGGGTCACGCTGCAGTTGCTCCAGCACGGCCGGGTCGACCAGCTGACGCCGGAACACGATCTGCAGGCACGGCTCGCCTTCGAACGTGGCAGGCGCGAATTCGACCGTCGCATCGAAATGGTCGCCGTTGGCGCGGTGTGCCCGCAGCGCGAGTTGCGACGGCATTTTCTCCTGTCGCGCGTGGCCGCGGAGCAGCGATTTGAACTCGTCGGCGTTGGCCGCATCGATCATGTCCAGCACCGGCAGCCCGAGCAGATCGTCGAAGCTCTCGTAACCGAAGGTGTCGAGATAGGCCTGGTTGGCGCGCACGTGCATCCCTTCGTGAACGTAGGCGATCGCATCGTTGGACGAATCAAGCAGCGCATCGCAGCGACGCTCCGATTCACGCAGCGAAGTTTCCAGCCGGCGAACCTGGCGGCGTGTCTGCAGTGCATCGAACTCGCGCTTCAGCACGGCGATCAGCTGTTTCGGCTGGCTGCGCGCCGCGACACCGCGGGCGCCCTGCACGAACAGGTCCGCCACGGACTGGTTGTCCATCGTGTTGACCAAGCCCAGCAGTGCATAGTCGCGGCCGTTTGCGTCGAGCAGTTGCACCACGTCGCGCAACACCAGCGTGGTGATTGCCGGATCGAACATCACGATATCCGGCTCCAGCTCGTTGATCGCGCTGTGCAGCTGCTCCTCGTTGGTGGCGCGGGCGGGGCGCACGGCAATGCCGGTATTGCGTAGCAGGCTGATGATTTGTTCGGCCTCTTCGAGCGAACTCTCGATGAAGAGGATCTTGATGACGTAGTCTTTTTTCATGAGGCGTCGAGCGGTCCCTTGGTCATCAGTGGCTGTACGGCTGAATCTTCAGGGCCGTTCCCTGTCGATGTTTGTAACGGATTCCGGCAGTCGCCGCCAGCGGAAAACCTTGCGCGGTCGATGAGTACTGCTCACAGCGGCCGTTTGGACAGCTCGCCACCCACCTCACGCACCAGCCTGGGCACGAGATATCCCGGAAGCCGGGCGCGCAGACTGTCGATCAGGGACCGCGCGCGCGCGTCGTCCACTTCGAAATGGGCGGTGCCCTGCACCCGGTCGAGCTGATGCAGGTAGTACGGCAGCACACCGGAGACAAACAGGCGTTCGGAGAGTGCGGCCAGCTTGTCGACGTCGTCGTTGATGCCACACAGCAGCACCGACTGGTTGAGCACGGTGGCGCCCGCCCCGCGCAGGCGCGAGCAGGCTGCATCGACGCTGGCGTCAAGCTCGTTGGCGTGATTGGCATGCAGTACCACCACTTTCTGCAGCGGCAGCGCTGCAAGCCAGATCAGCAAGGGCTGGTCGACGCGTTCGGGCAGTACCACCGGCAGACGGGTATGGATGCGCAGCCGGGTCACATGCGGAATATCGGCCAGGCCGCGGGTCAGCTCTTCAAGTTTTGCGGTTGCCAGTGCCAGCGGATCGCCGCCGGAGAGGATCAACTCGGTGATGGAGCTGTCTTGACGCAGGTGCTCCAGCGCCTGCCGCCACTGCCCGGCGGCGGCCAACTCCTGGGCATACGGAAAATGTCGGCGGAAGCAGTAGCGGCAGTTGATCGCGCAGCTGCCGCTGGCAATCAGCAGGGCGCGACCGTGATACTTGTGCAGAACCCCTTGAGCCTCGCGCGCCGCCATGTCACCGACCGCATCGACGGTGAAGCCGTCGACGCGACGGTTTTCGGCCCGTTGCGGCAGCACCTGCAGCAACAACGGATCGAATGGATCGCTGCGGCGCATCCGCGCGACGAATCCCCGGGGAACCCGCAAAGCGAAGCCGGCATCGTCCGGCGGCAACAGGTCGGTGCGGTCGCCCAGGCCCACAGCCCGCAGCAACTCTCCGGCGTCGGTGATGGCGTCGCGCCACAGCTCCCGCCAGTCAGGCGCGGGCGACGATAGGCGGGCACGAGGGCTTGCGGTTATCATGATGGGCCTTGGAGCGGGCATTGAAGCCCGTGACAGATATCCATTTTAGCCGCCCATCGGGCGAAATTGACTCCGGAGCAGATACGCATGGCGACCCTTGGCCTCAATGACGTCAAAACGGGCAAGAAGATCCTTCATAACGGCGATCCCTGGCTGATCACTGAAGCGGACTTCGTCAAGCCGGGCAAGGGCCAGGCATTCACCCGGATCCGTATCCGCAATCTCAAGGATGGACGCACCACGGAGCAGACGCTGAAGTCGAGCGATTCGTACGAAGAGGCGGATGCCACCGATACCGACATGCAGCTGTCGTTTATCGATGGCATCGGCAAGGATCGAGTGTGGAACTTCATGAACATGGAGACCTTCGAGATGGTGCCCGCGCCGCTTGCGGCGATGGGCGATGCCTGGAAATGGCTCAAGGGCGAGGAAGAGTGCGTGGTCACGTTGTTCAACGGTGGCATCGTCGCGGTGCAGGCGCCGAAGTTCGTCGAGCTGAAGATCACCGAGACCGATCCGGGCGTGCGCGGTGATACCTCCGGCGGCGGCGGCAAGCCGGCTACGCTGGAAACCGGTGCTGTGGTCCGGGTTCCGTTGTTCGTCAACCAGGACGAAGTCATCAAGGTCGATACGCGCACCGGCGAATACGACAGCCGCGTCAAGTAAATCGCCAGCGCATTGACCCGACGAACGGCACGGTTGCCCTTGGCGCCGTGCCGTTCTGCTTCAAGGCTCACACAAGAAAGCGCTCGCATGACGAGAATGGCATTCCACATGCATCTCTTCCCGCCATGCCGATAGCGCACGCAGCGCAAAGTGCTCCACTACGATGGCAAGTCATACGGCAACGACATGTTCTGCAACTTCTGGCATCCCGACTCGGCGAAATGATCCATGGCGCATGAACCGATTCACGTAGATCTCCTGATCGAGGCCCGCTGGGTCGTTCCGGTGGAGCCGCACGCCGTGGTGCTGGAGCACCATGCGGTGGTTATCGACAAGGGCACGATCGTCGCCGTCTTGCCTATCGCCAATGCGCGTTCAACCTACGCACCACGCGAACGGGTGGAGTTGTCCGAACACGTGCTGATTCCCGGCTTGGTCAACAGTCATACGCACAACCCGATGACCCTGTTGCGCGGGCTCGCGGACGACTTGCCGCTGATGACCTGGCTGCAGCAGCACATCTGGCCGGCGGAGGCCAGGGTGATGGGTCCGGAGTTCGTCCGCGATGGCGTCGAACTGGCCGTGGCCGAGATGCTCCGCGGTGGCACCACCTGTGCCAACGAGAATTATTTTTTCCCGGACGTCATCGGAGCGACGTACCGCAAGCTGGGCTTTCGCGCGGTGGTTGGCCTGCCGGTGATCGAGTTTCCGACCGCGTGGGCAAAGACCCAGGACGAATATTTCGAGCGCGCCGGCGAAGTGCACGACAGCTTTCGCGGAGACCCGCTGATCAGCACGGCGTTCGCCCCGCATGCGCCGTACACCGTCTCCGACACCAGCTTCGAGCGCATTCGCATGCTGGCCGACCAGCTCGACATTCCGGTGCACCTGCATACGCACGAGACCGCACATGAAATCGAGGAGGAAAAAGCCCGCAGCGGTCTGCGACCGTTCCAGCGCCTGCAGAAACTGGGCGTGGTCAACGACCGGCTGATCGCCGTGCACATGACCCAGATGACCGATGGCGAGATCGCCGCCTGCGCCGAAGCCGGCGTGTCGGTGGTGCATTGCCCGGAATCCAACCTCAAGCTGGCCTCGGGTTTCTGCCCGGCCGAAAAACTGCGCAAGGCCGGAGTCAACGTGGCGCTGGGCACAGACGGCTGTGCGTCGAACAACGACCTGGACATGTTTGGCGAGATGCGCACCGCCGCCATGCTGGCGAAGGCCGTCGCCGAGGATGCTTCCGCGTTCGATGCCGCCTTCACGCTGCGCGCCGCGACCCTCAACGGGGCCAGGGCGATCGGGCTGGAAGCGAAGATCGGTTCGATCGAAGTGGGCAAGCAGGCCGATCTCGCTGCGCTGCGTCTGAGCGATCTGGAAACCCAGCCGCTGTTCCATGTGATCTCGCAATTGATCTATGCCGCCAGTCGCCACCAGGTCAGCGATGTATGGATCGCCGGTCGACGCAAGCTGGCGGACCGTATCCTGCTGGATATCGACACGCAGGCGATGCTCGCGCGCACCCATGCGTGGCGCGAACGCATTGCCGCGCAATGACCGGCTGTCCGGCGGAGCTGTCGTGAATCGTTATCTGGTCCTGTTGATGTGCCGTCCGGAATATCACGGAGCACGAATGGAAGGCGCACTAGACTTTTGCAACATTCCCGAGGATCGACCATGCCGACTGCTGCCAACGTAAGCCCCGAGGAAATCGCCCGCTTCGACCAGCTGGCGGCGCGGTGGTGGGATCCGGACGGCGAGTCGCGGCCATTGCATGATCTCAATCCGGTGCGAACATCGTATGTCGCCGCACGCGTGGATCTTCGCGACGCGAAGGTCGCCGATGTCGGCTGCGGCGGTGGTTTGCTCAGCGAATCGCTGGCCCGGGCAGGGGCCCGGGTCACCGGCGTCGACCTCGGACGGAAGGTGATCGAGATCGCGAAGCTGCATCTGTACGAATCGAATCTGGACGTCGACTACCGGGTGCAGTCTTCGTCCGATCTGGCTGCGGCCGAGCCGGCCAGCTTCGATGCGGTGTGCTGCATGGAACTGATCGAACACGTGCCCGATCCGGCGGCGCTGGTGAGTGACCTAGCAGCCATGCTGAAACCTGGCGGGCGGTTGTTCATGTCCACGCTCAACCGTACGCCGGCGTCGTTCGGCGCGGCGATTCTCGGTGCGGAATACCTGTTGCGCATGCTGCCGCGCGGTACTCACCACTATGCGCAATTCCTGAAGCCGTCCGAACTGGCTCGACTGCTCCGGCATGCCGGGCTGGAGCTCGAGGACGTTTCGGGTCTGGGCTACAACCCTTTGCAGCGCAAGGCATGGCTCAGTCGTTTCACGTCGGTCAACTACCTGCTCTGTGCCAGCAAGCCGGCATGAAATCGATTCCGGAAAACCTGCAGGGCGTGCTGTTCGACCTGGACGGCACCTTGCTCGACAGTGCGCCGGATCTCTACACGGCGCTGGTCGCGCAGTGTGCCGAGGAAGTGGTGCCACCGCCGGCGTATGCGCGGGTGCGCGAAGTGGTCTCGCGCGGTTCGCGCGCCATATTGCGTTGCGCGTTCAATGCACGTGGCGATGCTGCGATCGAGCGACTGGTGCCCCGGTACCTCGAGTTGTATCAGCGCGGCATGGCGCAGCAGACGGTCGCCTTCGATGGTGTCGATGATCTGCTTGCGCGGATCGAGGCACAGGGTCTGCGTTGGGGCATCGTCACCAACAAGCCGGGATTCCTCACCGACGAACTGATCGTCCGCATCGGCTGGTCAGGGCGCGCCGGCGCGATCGTGTCGGGGGATACCCTGCCGGTGAAGAAGCCTGATCCGGCACCCGTGCTGCTGGCCTGCGAACGTGCCGGCATTGTGCCCGGGCGTGGCGTGTTCGTGGGCGACGATCGCCGCGACGTGCAGGCCGGCGCTGCCGCGGGCATGTATACGGTCGCGGTGAGCTGGGGTTATCTCGATGGTGGCGATCCGCATACTTGGGGCGCGGATGTGGTGATCGATCATCCGGCGGGACTGGCCGAGCTGCTGCAGTTGCAACCGGCTGCGGCATGATCGAGCTGGTCGAGCAGGCGGCGGTGCTGCAGGGCTTCATCGACAAGTGGCTGGCGGTGCAGCCGCAGCAGCGCGCGGCGCTGGCGTTTGTCGACGGCCGGCGCTATCCGGGGCACATCGCGCTGGCCGCTCTGGAGCAGGAATTGCTGGGCGCCGCCTACGGCATTCGCGAACCGCAGGTGGCCGCCGCCAAACTGGGCTGGTGGGCCGAGGAACTGGCCGGTGCGCCGGCCAGCGGTGGACGTCATCCGTTGACGCAGGTGCTGTTTGACGACGAGCGCGCCCACGCGATCCCTGGCGAGCAGTGGCTGGCCCCGATACTGGCCGCGATGGCACAGCTGGAGCAGGGCACGGCTGCGGATTTCCCTGCCCAGCTGGCTGCCGCCACGTCGTTGCACGGATCGTTGGCTACGCTGGAAACCTGCTGGTGGTACGGGGTCGGGGAATCCTCCGAACGCGCGGCCCGTGTCGCCACACTCGATCATCTGCTGTACGCCCTGCTGCGGCTGGAGCAGGATGCCGAACGCGATTGCCTGCCGCTGCCGATGACACGGTTGGCGCGACACGGGCTGAGTCGCGCGCAGTTGCGCACGCACAGCGATGCCCGTCAGCAGGCGGTTCGGTCACAGCTGCAGGATCTGCAGGCGAGCTGGAAGGAATCTGCCATGTTGCCCGGACCGCTGAGCGTGTTCCGTGCAGTTGAATCACGCCATGCCAGCCAGCTGGCGCAACGTGCCACGGATGCCGTCGACGCGCTGGTCGCGCTCCAGCTCCGTCAAGCGCGCAGCGGCATCGCCACCACCCTTCATGCATGGCAGGCCGCGCGGGTCTGGCAGCGGCAAGTTGCCTGAGCCGGTGCAAGACGCAGTGTTTCCGGCGAGCCCCTATTGCGCGCCAGCCCGCTTGCCCCAAGATTGAGCGCTTCGCGGCAACCCATGCGCCGCTGTCAGGACCCGACGATGCCCAACCAGGAATCCACCGCCCGCCTGTTGCCCGATGTGGCGGTGCACGCGCAACCGCATCTTGCCGGTGCACTCGACTGGGTCGGCATGGCCGACATCCAGGTGCCAGTGCGCTTCGATGCCGGTGACGGCGACGTGCAGCGCGCCAGCGCCAAAGTCGGCGCTTTCGTCAACCTGAAACGCCCGGACAAGCGTGGAATCCACATGTCGCGACTCTATCTGCAGGTCGAGCAGGTGCTGGGTACGCAGACATTGTCGATCGATCTGTTGCGGACGCTGTTGCGTGGTTTTCTCCAATCGCATGCCGATCTGGCCGACCGCGCCTGTCTCAGCATCCGCTTCGATCAGCTGGTGCGCCGGCCGGCGCTGCGCAGCGACAACAGCGGCTGGCGCGCATACCCGGTGACTATCGAGGCGAGCCTCACCGATGAGACGTTCCTGCTCGAACTCGGCACCGAAGTGGTGTATTCCTCGACATGCCCCGCCTCGGCCGCGCTGTCCCGCCAGCTGATCCAGGAGCAGTTCGCGCAGGATTTCGACACCGCCGGCTCGATCGACCGTGCCACCGTGCTGGCCTGGCTGGGCGGCGAACGCGGCATGGTCGCCACCCCGCACGCGCAGCGCAGCGTGGCCTGCCTGCGGGTGCGGCCGGTAGACGGCGCGGGTTTGCAGCTCATCGACCTGATCGACCGCGTTGAACATGCGTTGGGCACAGCGGTGCAGACAGCCGTGAAGCGCGAGGACGAACAGGCCTTCGCGCTGGCCAACGGCGGCAATTTGATGTTCTGCGAGGACGCAGCGCGGCGCATCCAGAAGGCGCTCGATGCGGATGATTCGCTGAGCGACTTCCATATTCGTGTCGAGCATCAGGAAAGCCTGCACCCGCATGATGCGGTGGCGTATGCGAGCAAGGGTGTGGCAGGGGGCTACGGCTCGACGCCGTAACGTTGCTGAAGTCAGTGGTTCGATGAAGTCTGCGCGTTCGACGGTCTGGAAATGCCGGTCCAATGCCTCCACCAGTCATGGGACGTCGGTCGATTCTTTCCGGCAGCGGCAGCGGGGATAGTGGAACTGTTCGGGCACTGGGTCGTCGCCGCCGTCGCACAGGGGCTGACAGCGTAGCAACCGCCAGCCGGCAAGCAGGCTGCCGCGCCACGGACCGAAGCGTGTCACCGCAATCCGTGCATAATCGGAACAACTGGGGTGAAAACGGCAGCGCGGCCCCAGCAGGGGACTGAGCCAGCGCTTGTAGAAACGCAGCAACGACAGTATCAATCGGCTCACAACATTCACGTCGCCGGAACAGCCTGCAGCATGTAGTAGTGCAAGTATTCCAGAAGTAAGCTTGCTGGTGCAGGACTCTTGGGCTATAACACCCGGTCGTCACGGCCGAAAACTGGTGAAGGGATATGGCGAAAACGACACGTAGCTCGACCGCCGCCAAGGCACAGAAGGGAAAGCCTTCAGTCAAGGCGAAGGAAGTCAAAACCGGCAAGTCGAAAGCAGCTGCCACAAAGGGGCGAACCGTGAAGAGCGCCAGCAAGATACCCGCAAAAAAAACCAGTGCAGCGGCCAAGGCAAAACCGGGCAAGACAGCCGTCGTCAGAAAGGCGGTCAAGCCGACCACGAAGACCGTCGCCAAATCACCCGCGAAGAAAGCCAGTCAGGCGAAGAAGCCGGCGGCAAAGCCCGCAGCAAAAAAGTCTGCGGTCAAGAAGGTCGTGACGAAGAAAGCTCCAGCCAGGACGCCCGCGGTCAAGAAAGTCGCGGTCAAGAAAATTGCAGTGAAAAAGGTCGCAGTGAATAAAACCGCATTGAAGAAGCCATCGGCAACCCCGGTGACGAAGAAGGCAACCGCCCCGGCCAGGCCGGTCGCGAAACCGACGGCGGCATCCGCCGTCAGGCATCCAACTCCACCCAAGGCCGCTCCCGTCAAGGCTGCCCCGGTCAAGGCCGTTTCCGTCAAGCCAGCTCCAATCAAGCCAGCTCCAATCAAAGCCGCTCCCGTCAAGGGCCCGGCCAAGCCCGCGTCTGCCAAGCCGGTACTCAAGCCGGCACCTGTCGAGGTGGCCAAAAGCGTTTCCCCGTCACCGTCCGCCAGGCTCTTCAAGGGCAAGGTGGCCAGTGCTACCGCCATGGTGACTCCGCGGGCAGCTCCGGCTGCGGCGCGTCACGCATCTTCCAATACTCAGAAAAGCTCGTCGTCCTCAATGAATAAACTTGCTACAAAAACTCTCGATAACGGTGTCACCCGCGAAGATGGCCGCTATGCGCTGCCGTCCACCAGCATCATCAATCTGCCCAAGGGTTATCACCCCTCCAACAAGGAGGAGTACATGAACCCGCAGCACCTGGCCTATTTCCGCAACAAGCTGCGCGACTGGCGCGATCAGCTGGTGGAAGAATCCCGTCAGACCATGGACAACCTGCGTGACGAAGTACGCGATGTCGGTGACGAGGCCGAGCGCGCCACCCGCGAAACCGAAAATTCACTCGAGCTGCGCACCCGTGATCGCTACCGCAAGCTGATCTCCAAAATCGACAAGGCCCTGCGCCGGATCGAGGATGGAAGCTATGGCTTCTGCGAGGAGACCGACGAAGAAATCGGCGTCGATCGTCTCGACGCGCGTCCGATCGCCACGTTGTCGCTGGATGCGCAGGAACGGCGCGAGCATCTGCAGAAACAGATGGGCGACTGATCGGCTTTACGGTCAGCCTCGCCTCGCTTGATCAGCGAAACCCCGCCAAGGTGCGGGGTTTCGCTTTTTTGGGGACGGAGACAAGGGGATGGTAGCGAGGGCGCGTCGTTGGTTGATGAGGGTTCACGATGCGCGAGCATTCGGGCTTGCGTACTCGCTACTCGTAGCCGTCCCTGTGTCTCCCAACGCCTGTGCAGCAAGCGCTTTCAACGTGGCCAGCGTCGCCGCCAGCCCATTCGAGCGCGTGGGCGACAGGTGCTTGGCCAATCCGATCGTGGCGATGAACTGCGGTTCGATATCGACGATCTCCCGTGCCGGTCGATCGGAATAGACACGCAGCAGCAAGGCGATCAGTCCCGAAACGATCGCCGAATCGCTGATCGCATCGAAATGCATTTTTTCGGCATCGCCGCCAGCCACCAGCCACACCATCGACTGGCAACCATGGACACGGTGTTCCTCGGTCTTCCATGCCTCGGGAAACACCGGCAACTGTTTGCCGAGGTCGATCAGATACTGGTAGCGCTCGGTCCAGTCGCCGAACAAGGCAAATTCCTCGGCGATGGCTTGTTGCGCTTCAGCGGCGCTGGACGGCGTGATGTTCATGTCGACATTATCGCGCATGGATGGGCAAACCGCAGGCGCGGGCGCAGGAGGCAGGAGCGCAGGCCTGACGTTTTTCGCCTGGTACTTCGCAAATCCCGGCGCTGGCCTGATGCATCCCTCAATTCTTCACGACGCTCCAGCGCGTCCCCTGCGCGCCATCCTCGATCACGATGTTCATGTCGGCGAGTTGATCGCGAATGGCGTCGGCACGCTTGAAATCCCGGTTGGCACGAGCACTGCGACGTTCCTCCAGCAGGGCGTCGATGCGGGTGGCATCGACGCTGTGCCCGTCGCCGCGCCTGAACCAGGTTTCAGCATCCTGCTGCAGAAGGCCGAGCAGGGCGCCACCACCAAGCAGCGCGGCTTTTGCCGCGGCCGTGCCGGACTGCCGCGCCGCGTCGGCAAGCAGCGCCAGTTCGGCCAGCGCCTGCGGCGTGTTCAGGTCGTCACACAGCGCTGCCTCGATCCGTTCGGGAACCGGCAGATTCGTCGCCGGGGTTTCCACATCGGCCAGATCCCGCAGCACGCGATACCAGCCGTCCAGCGTATTGATGGCTTGAACAATCGAACTTTCGGACCAGTCCAGCGGCTGCCGATAATGGCCCCGCAGCAGCAGCAGTCGCAGCGCTTCCGGCGGATGGAGTTTCAGCAACTCATGCACCAGCAGCACGTTGCCCAGCGACTTGGACATCTTGCGGCCGTCGAAGGTGAGCATGCCGTTGTGCATCCACCAGCGCGCGAACAGCCTGCCACCATGCGCACAGGTGGACTGGGCGATTTCGTTTTCATGATGCGGAAACAGCAGGTCCACGCCACCAGCGTGGATGTCGATGGTCTCGCCCAGCTGCGCCGCGCACATTGCCGAGCACTCGATGTGCCAGCCCGGGCGACCACGTCCCCAAGGGCTTTCCCATCCCGCGATGTCAGGCGTGGACGGCTTCCACAGCACGAAATCGGCCGGATTCTTCTTGTACGGCGCAATTTCCACGCGGGCACCCGCGATCAGCTCCTCGGGGTCGCGACGCGACAGTTCGCCGTAGGCGGCATAGGAGTCGACGTCGAACAGGACGTGTCCTTCCGCTGCGTAGGCATGTGCGCTGCCGAGCAGCGACTGGATCATCGTGATGATCTCGCCGATGTGCGCGGTGGCGTGGGGTTCGATGTCCGGTGGCGCGATACCCAGGCCGGCCATGTCCTCGCGATAGGCCTGCGTGTAGCGATCGGTGATGGTGGAGATCGGCACGCCCTCCTGCAGCGCGGCGGCGTTGATCTTGTCTTCCACGTCGGTAATGTTGCGTGCGTACACCACATGCGGGTAGTGACGACGCAGCAGCCGCGCCAGCACATCGAACACCACCGGTCCGCGCGCATTGCCGATATGCACGAAGTTGTAGACGGTGGGTCCGCACAGATACATCGTCACCCGCTGTGGATCGAGCGGCGCAAACGGTTCGGTGCGGCGGGTGAGGCTGTTGTAGAGCGAAATCGGCATGGATGGAAAGTCCGCAACGGGGAGCCGCGCCATGGCGGGCGCAGCCAGCCCGTCATCTTAACAAGGTGTAAGCGGCGCGAGCCCGTCCGGGCGATTCTAAGCGTGTATTCAGCGTCAACTTGATGAAATGAATAAAGTTCGCGCGCGTGCGCATCGATTGCAGATTTCGGAGGTCGCGATGACCAGGTTATGGCTTTCCACGTTGCTGCTGGGCCTCGTGGCTTTCACTGCAGGCGCTCAGGATGCGCGCCCCGGGCCGCCGGGCCCTCCCGGCAACGACGACAACGCGCACTATGGCTGGGCGGACGTGCTGCGCGCGGACCCCGTCCAGGGCGTGACCCGCACCGAGGTGCCGCAGCAGGAATGCTACGACCAGCCGGTCGTGCAGCATGATCCCGGCAACTCCGCTGCGGGCACCGTGCTGGGTGCGGTGATCGGTGGCGTGCTGGGCCACACGGTGGGCAAGGGTGATGGCCGCACGGCTGCCACGGTCGTCGGCGCCGTGGCCGGCGGCGCGGTGGGCAATCATGTGTCCGATCGCGGCGGCGACTACGAGACCACGCAAACCCGCTGCCGCCAGGTGAACTCGGTCAACGAGCAGCGCCGGATCATCGGCTACGACGTGGAATATCGTTACCGCGGAGAGGTCTACATGTCGCGCCTCACCTACGACCCGGGCGAGCGCCTGCGGGTCCGCGTGAGCGTCGAGCCCGCCGACTGACCCTTCGGTGCATAACCTTCATCGCCGCCTGCGGGCGGCGATGTCGTTTGCAACTCCGCATTCTCTTGTTGCACGGCAGCGCAATGTTCGCCATCATGTGCGCTCACCGTTCGGAATCCCCATGTCGACAGCCGTCTATACCGCCATCGTCCTCACCAGCGCCCGCATGGCCGCAGGTATGACGTCGCGTGCGCGCCGACCGATGATTGGACATTCGGCCGGGTAGGCTGTCGCACGCGATACATGTGTTTCGACGACAAACCCGGCCCTTGCGCCGGGTTTTTGCTTTTGGATTGGAGAGTTCGATGACGCTTCGCCACTTCTTGACCACCCAGGATTACAGCCGCGCCGAGATCGATGCTTTGCTGGAGCAGGCGGCCCATTTCAAGCGCTCGCCGCGCGGCCAGCAGCTGGCCGGCAAGTCGATCGCATTGCTTTTCTTCAACCCATCGATGCGCACGCGCACCAGTTTCGAGCTGGGTGCGTTCCATCTAGGTGCGCATGCGATCGTGCTGGCACCTGGCAAGGATGCGTGGCCGATCGAATTCGAGGTCGGCAGCGTGATGGATGGCGACACCGAGGAGCACATCGTGGAAGTGGCGCGCGTGCTGTCGCGTTACGTCGATCTGATCGCGGTGCGCGCCTTCCCGAAATTCCAGGACTGGTCGGTGGATCGCCAGGACAGCGTGATCAAGGCCTTCGCGAAATACGCCACGGTGCCGGTGATCAACATGGAAACGATCACTCATCCCTGCCAGGAGCTGGCGCACGCGCTGGCGCTGAAAGAGCATCTCGGTGACCTGCAGAACCGGAAATACGTGCTGACCTGGACCTATCACCCGAAACCGCTGAACACCGCGGTGGCGAACTCCGCACTGCTGATCGCCACCAAGATGGGCATGGACGTGACCCTGTTGTGTCCCACTCCCGACTATGTGCTTGACGAGCGCTACATGGCATTTGGCCATCTGAATGCCGAGCAGAACGGCGGCTCGCTGAAGGTCAGTCATGACATCGAAGCGGCTTATGCCGGCGCCGACGTTGTATACGCCAAGAGCTGGGGCGCGCTGCCGTTCTTCGGTCGCTGGGAGCAGGAGAAGCCGATCCGCGAAGCCAGCAAACATTTCATCGTCGACGAAGCGAAGATGGCGCTGACCAACCATGGCCTGTTCAGTCATTGCCTGCCGCTGCGGCGAAACATCAAGGCCACCGACGCGGTGATGGATTCGCCGGCGTGTATCGCCATCGACGAGGCCGAGAACCGCCTGCACGTGCAGAAAGCGGTGATGGCATCGCTGATCGGACAGAGCTGAGTCCGGCGCATGTATCTGCCGAAATCCTTCGAGGAAACACGGACCGAGGTGTTGCACGGGCTGATCCGTGACTATCCTTTCGCCACGGTCATCGGGCGCATAGAAGATGGGCTCGCCGCCAACCATCTTCCGTTCGAGATGGTCGGCGACGTTCTGCACGGTCATGTGGCGCGAGGTAACGAGCTGGCGCGGATGGATGGTGCCGACGTGCTGGTGATCTTCCGTGGCCCGGATGGCTATATCAGTCCCAACTGGTATCCGAGCAAGCAGGAAACCGGTCGCGAAGTGCCCACGTGGAACTATGCGGTGGTGCATGTGCACGGTCGACTGCGTGTTGTCGACGACGCCATGTGGCTGCGCCGGTTGCTGGAAACATTGACCGATCATCACGAGGCCGCGCAGCCCAGGCCCTGGCGCATCATCGATGCGCCCGAGGACCACATCGAAAAATCATTGCGCGCGATTGTCGGCCTGGAGGTCACCGTCGAGCGCATCGAAGGCAAGTTCAAGCTCAGTCAGAATCATCCGTCGACCAACCGGGCCGGCGTGATCGCCGGCCTGCACCAGCGCAACGCTGACGGCGACATGGAGCTTGCCGAGCTCATGGCACAACAGGAGGGCATCGTGTGAGCATCGGACATCAGCATCGCTATCGCGTCGACGTCGAATGGACCGGCAACCTCGGCAACGGCACGCAAGCCTATCGAGGCTACGAACGCAGCCATGAGATCCGCGTGGCCGGCAAGCCAACGCTGGCCGGCTCGTCCGACCCGGTCTTCCGTGGCGACGCCACCCGGCACAATCCCGAAGACATGCTGGTGGCCGCGCTTTCCAGCTGCCACATGCTGTCTTACCTGCACGTGGCAGCGACGGCCGGCATCGTGGTGATGGCCTATGCCGATACCGCCGAAGGCATGATGGAGACAGACGAACACGGTGGCCGTTTCGTGGAGGTGGTGCTGCGACCGCGGGTCACCATCAGCGCAGCGAGCGACCCGGCCAGGGCCGTGTTGCTGCACCGGGATGCGCACCATGCCTGCTTCATCGCCAATTCGGTGAATTTTCCGGTGCATTGCGAACCCGACATTGTCGTTGCATCCGTCTGAACATCTTCATTTCCAGGATCCGCAAACCATGAGCAAAGACATCGTCCTCGCCTTTTCCGGCGGCCTCGACACCAGTTTCTGCGTGCCCTACCTGCAGGAGCGCGGCTGGGCGGTGCACACCGTGTTCGCCGACACCGGTGGCGTGGATGCGCAGGAGCGCGCGTTCATCGAGGGACGCGCGAAGGAACTGGGTGTCGCCAGTCATGTCACGGTCGATGGCGGTCCGGCGATCTGGGACGGTTTCGTCAAGCCCTTCGTGTGGGCGGGCGAGGGCTACCAGGGTCAGTATCCGTTGCTGGTATCCGATCGCTACCTGATCGTCGAGGCAGCACTGAAACGCGCCAATGAACTGGGGACCCGGGTCGTGGCTCATGGTTGCACCGGCATGGGCAACGATCAGGTCCGCTTCGACCTGACCGTGAAGGCATTGGGCGACTACGAGATCGTGGCGCCGATCCGCGAGATCCAGAAAGAACACACCGCGGTGCGTGCCTACGAGCAGGCCTATCTGGAGGAGCGCGGCTTCGGCGTGCGCGCCAAACAGCAGGCATACACCATCAACGAAAACCTGCTCGGGCTGACCATGTCCGGCGGTGAGATCGATCGCTGGCAGGCGCCCGGCGAAGGCGCCACCGGCTGGTGCAAGACGCGCGCGGAATGGCCGTCCAAACCGTTGCGCGTGAAGATCGGCTTCGCCAATGGTGAAGCGGTAGCGCTCGATGGCGAAAAAGTCGCTGGCCACACGATGCTGGCGAAGCTCAATCATCTGTTCGCCGAATACGGCGTGGGGCGCGGCCTGTATACCGGCGACACCACAATCGGTCTGAAGGGTCGCATCATCTTCGAGGCGCCCGGCCTGACGGCATTGCTCACCGCGCATCGGGCACTCGAAGAGGCGGTGCTGTCCAAGCAGCAGAACCGCTTCAAGCCGGAGGTTGCGCGCAAATGGGTGGAGCTGGTCTACGAAGGATTTTTCCATGATCCGCTCAAGTCCGATCTCGAAGCGTTCCTTCAGTCCAGCCAGTCCACCGTCAACGGCGAGGTGACGCTGGAGACCATGGGCGGCACCGTCAGCGCGGTGGCAATCGAGTCGAAGCACATCCTCAACGCCAAGGGCGCGACCTACGCACAGGCCGCCGACTGGGGCGT
>JBDTZX010000279.1:0-3777 GCA_040004895.1 Rhodanobacter sp.
AGTACGCCATGAAGCGGACCTTCCAACCCAGCAAGCTCAAGCGCGCACGCACGCATGGTTTTCGTGCCCGCATGGCAACCGCTGATGGTCGCAAGATACTCAATGCCCGCCGTGCCAAGGGCCGCAAGCGTCTGATCCCGTAAAACCGGATCAGGCCATGCCGATCGCCGGTCTCCCGCGCGAGGCGCGGCTGCGCAGGCCAAGTGATTTCGCCGCCTTGCGGACAAGCAGCGGTCGCGCAGGCGGCCGCTGTTTTCATGTGCGTTTTCGAGACAACGAGCTGGGACATGCCCGGCTGGGGCTGGCGATTTCCAAACGCGTATCCAAGCGTGCCGTCGAGCGCAATCGCATCAAGCGGTTGCTGCGCGAATCATTCCGGCGCATTCGTCATCAGTTGCCGGCGGTTGACCTGATGGTGATGGCACGTGAACAGGCCGCTGGGTTGCCTGGCGCCCAATTGCTTGCAGAGATGGACGGGCTGTGGAAAAAGCTGCTGGCAAGACAGCCTGAAATACCGTCGACAAAACCGGCGCACCATTGAAGCGAATCGCCACGACCGCCACAATCCCGCGCTGATCTTTCCCTTTCCGTCTTTCCGCGACCTCTGTGTCGTGGTGTCACCCGGATCTGTTCCGCGATGAATCAAACGCGCACCTTCCTGATGTTTGCCCTGCTGGCCGTGGCCTATTTTCTGTTCATGGCCTGGGAGAAGGACTATGCGCCGCCACTACTGCCCGCCGCGGTAACCGCGGCCAACCCGTCAGCCGACGGCAGCGTGCCGGGAGCGGTCCCGGTTTCAGAAAATCCGGCCGCCACGCCCGGTTCGGTTCCAACGATTGCCGCGAACACCGTCATCGCCGCGCAGCCGCCGTCTCAGCTGATCAACGTCACTACCGACGTGCTGCATCTGATGGTGGACACCCGCGGCGGCAGCGTGGTCCATGCGGATCTTCCGGCCTACCCCAACGCCCCGCGGACGCGAAAGTCGCCGAATCCGCCGCCGACCGTGCTGCTGGACAGCGAGGACGCGCACTATTTCGTAGCTCAGAACGGGCTGGTCGGAAGCAGCGATACGACGCCGCAGGACCAGCCGAACCACCAGGCGCTGTTCAAAAGCGCAAAGACCGCCTACACGCTCGTCGATGGTCAGAACGAGCTGAATGTCGATCTGACTTGGCAGGACGCCGCCGGCTTGAAGGTCACCAAGACCTACAGTTTCAAGCGCGGCAGTTACGTGATCGGTTTGAGCCAGCGTATCGACAACAGCGGCAGCCAGCCGTGGCAGGGCAACGCCTACCAACAGTTGCTGCGGGTCGCGCCAGCCAAGCCGGCCAGCTGGTTGAGTCATTACATGGATCCCGAGTCGCGCAGCTTCCAGGGCGCCGCGTGGTACACCGGCGAGAAGTTCGAGAAGCTCCTGTTCAAGGATTTTGCCGAGAAAAAGGATCAGCTCGATGCCTCGTTCAAGGGTGGCTGGGCGGCGATGCTGCGATTGTATTTCTTCGCGGCATGGATTCCGCCAGCCGACCAGAGCAATCACTACATCACCGAAACACTCAACCCGGACAGCGCCCAGCCGCGATATCTGATTCGCGCGTTCGGCCCCGTGCTGAACGTGGCGCCGGGACAGAGCATCACCAGCCAGGCGCGCCTGTACCTTGGTCCCAACCTGCAAGGCACGCTGGATGCGATTGCCCCGGGTCTGGATCTGACCATCGACTACGGCATGTTCAAGGTGATCGCGGTGCCGATGCACGGCGTGCTGTCGTTCCTGCATGGCATCGCCCACAACTGGGGTGTGGCGATCATCCTGCTGGTGCTGCTGATCAAGGGCGTTACCTGGAAACTGACCGCGGTGCAGTACCGCTCCAGCGCCAAGATGCGCAAGCTGCAACCGCGCATCGCGCAGCTGAAAGAGCGCTACGGCGACGACAAGGTCAAGATGCAGCAGGCCACCATGGAGCTGTACAAGAAGGAAAAGGTCAACCCGATGGGCGGTTGCCTGCCGGTGCTGATCACCATGCCGGTGTTCTACGGCCTGTTCTACGTGCTGGAGTACAGCCTGGAACTGCGCCACGCGCCGTTCCTGTGGATTCCCGACCTGAGCGCGGCCGATCCGTTCTACATTCTGCCGATCATCTACGCGCTGGTGATGCTGGGCACGCAATGGCTGAATCCGGCGGCGGCGGGCATGGACCCGACCCAAGCCAAGATGATGAAGGTGATGCCGTTGCTGTTCACCGTGATGTTCGCGTTCTTCCCGGCCGGCCTGTGCCTGTATTACGCAGTGAACGGGCTGGTCGGTCTGGGTCAGCAATGGTGGGTCACTCACCACATCGATCGCGAGGAAACCGCCAAAGCCGCCTGAGTGCTCTTTGCGCGATCATCATCAGCCGCGTCGGGCAACCGTCGCGGCTGATTCGTTTTAGAGTCCGTGCAGCCAGAGTGCATTCCATGACCGATCTTTCGTCCCACACGATTGCCGCGATCGCCAGCGCACCCGGCGCCGCTGGCGTGGGCGTGATACGTGTGTCCGGGGCGGCGGCGCCGATGATTGCGCAGATGTTGCTCGGGCGATCGCCGCAGCCGCGGCACGCACACTTCACTGCTTTTCGCGATGCGGCTGGCGAGCTGATCGATCGCGGACTGCTGCTGCATTTTCCAGCGCCGGCGTCATACACCGGCGAACACGTACTCGAACTGCAGGGTCACGGCAGCGTGGTGCTGCTTGATGCCCTGTTGCGCCGCGTGTGCGAACTCGGCGCACGTCTGGCGCGTCCGGGGGAGTTCACCGAACGTGCTTTTCTCAACGGCAAGCTCGATCTGGTGCAGGCCGAGGCGGTAGCTGATCTGATCAGTGCTCGCTCGCAGGCGGCCACGCGCGCGGCGTTGCAATCGATGGAAGGCGTGTTCTCGCGCAAAGTCGAAGCGCTGCTGCGGGCGCTGATCGCGTTGCGCGTGCACATCGAGGCGGCGATCGATTTTCCGGAAGAGGAAATCGATTTTCTCGCCGATCCGGCGATCGCCCGTCAGCTCGAGGCGGTACGCGCGGAACTGGCCGGCTTGTTGCGTGAAGCGCAGCGGGGACTGCGCCTCAACGACGGCTTGCGTGTCGCCATCATCGGTCGCCCGAACGTCGGCAAGTCCAGCCTGCTGAACGCGTTGGTCGGCAGCGATCGCGCCATCGTCAACGCTGCTGCCGGCACCACCCGTGATGTGCTGCGCGAAAGCGTCTCGCTCGACGGCATTGCACTGGAGCTGGCCGATACCGCCGGCTTGCGCGACAGCGATGACGACGTCGAGCGGGAAGGCGTGCGGCGTGCACGCAATGAACTGCAGACAACCGACGCGGCCCTGCTGGTGACCGACGCGGCACATGCCGAAGCCGATCAGGCACTGTTTGCCGAGTTGCCGCTGCACGTCGAACGGCTGGTGCTGGTCAACAAGATCGATCTTGTTGGCGCCGCTGCGCGAAGCGAGCATCGCGACGGATGTCACTGGCTGTGGGCATCGGCGCGAACCGGCGTCGGTCTGGACCCCTTGCGCGAGGCACTCAGGCAACTTGCAGGCGCCGGTGGTGGCGAAGGAGCTTTCAGCGCGCGCCGTCGGCACGTGCTCGCCTTGCAGAAGGTCGACCTGCACCTGCACAGCGCGGCAGGTTTGTTGGCCGGCATCCGCGCCGGTGAGCTGGCGGCAGAGGAGCTTCGCCAGGCCCAGCACGCTCTCGGTGAAATCACCGGCAGCTACGGCAGTGACGACTTGCTCGGCGCGATCTTC
>JBDTZX010000243.1:0-3739 GCA_040004895.1 Rhodanobacter sp.
CGGACTGGTAGAACGGTCACGGGTTTCACCGAAAAGCGGAATCGCCCGATGCCGTCCTCACGCACAGGATTCATGCTGGGCTGCGCGCTGCTGATGGCCTGCATCGGGCGGGCATCCGGCACGATGACGAATGCCCAATGGCAGGTGCGCCAGGCCGAGGCACTGCGCAAGTCCGACGCGATCATGGACGACGCGAACAGGCAGCGCGGATTGCTGGCTCGATATCGAGTGATGCGCCGCGCTTACGACGAAAATCGCGACCCGGTGTTCCATCTCATCTTCGATCAGTACCTGAGCTGGTATCAAAGTTACCTCGGCGATTACCCTGCGGCCGCCGCAAGTTTCTCGATGAGTCAACCGCGGTTGCCGGACGACCACACCTCGCCGCTATCCGATCCCGCATACAGCGCCCGATCGGCGCTGCAGGCGATTCCGGAGCTCGCGAAGAACTATCGTGCCGTGCTTTTCAACGAAGCGCACAACGTGGCGCAGACGCGGACGCTGACCGTGCAGCTGCTCGGAAAACTCCGGCAACAGGGCTTCAATTACTTCGCCGCCGAAACGCTGTACGCAGCCGACGACAAACTGCAGCAACGCGGCTATCCCATCCGCGACAGCGGCTTCTATACCGAAGAGCCGATCTGCGCGGAAATGGTGCGCACGGCATTGAAGCTCGGCTACAAGATCATCGCCTACGAGGCCGGCCCGCAGGCGCAAGGCGACGCGCGCGAAGCCGAGCAGGCGAGAAATATCTACAACAAGGTCTTTCGCGACGATCCACATGCGCGGCTGGTGGTCGATGCGGGCTATGCGCACATTCAGGAGTCCGGACCGTTCCTCGGGGGGGCGTCGATGGCCGAGCACCTGCACAAGCTCTCGGGCATCGACGCGTTGACCGTGGAACAGACTGTGATGTACGCGCATCAGTCCGGCGGCGACGACCATCCGTACTACAGCGAGGTCATCCGCAAGCTCCGTCCTGCGCAGCCGATCGTGTTCGAAACCAGAGCGGGCCGACCCTGGACGCTGCGTGTCGGCTACGACGTCAGCGTGTTTTTTCCGCCCCCGGAGCTGCGCCGTGGCCGTCCCACCTGGCTTGAGCTCGGCGGCCTGCGCAAGCCCTACACCGTCAACAGCGACCGATGCCAGCGCCGCTATCCCTGCCTGGTCGAGGCGCGCCATGCCGATGAAGGCGCCGATGCGATTCCCGCTGACCGGCTGGTGCTCGACCCCTCGTCGAACGCCATGGTCGGCGGCTTGCCGATGTTCGACGCGACCCGTGCCGTGACAGGCGAGCTGTACCTGCGGCCGGGCAGATATATAGTGACCTATCAGAATGAAAACGGGCATCCGCGCGGCGATACGTCGATCACCGTTACGGCGAAATGATCACCCGGCTTCCTGTTGCAAGGTTTCGGCCGAACCATGACGATTGCCCCGGGCAGCGTGAGCGGCAGGCGCGCGTATCATGGGGCAGGTGCGCCACTTGCCGGGCGCGACACCGATCAAGCACGGGGAGATATCGCATGACGCAAACGACGATCCGGTCATGGCTGGCGCTGGGCTGCATGGTGGCGACATTCGGTGCGGCCGGTGCGTCCAACGCGTCCGCCGCAGGACACGCTGACCAGGCGATGCTCGGTTTTTCCCCCGACGGAGCCGCGACACAGCGCAGCCTCGAGCAGCGCTTCGATGCACAGCTCGACCCCGCCGACCTGCGCGCCTGGCTGAAACAGATGTCGTCCGGTCCGAATCAGGTCGGCGCACCGCACGACAAGGCCAACGCGGAATTCATGCTGGCCAAATTCCGCGAATGGGGCTGGGACGCGCACATCGAAACCTTCAGCGTGCTGTATCCCACGCCGAAGAAAGTGGCACTGGAGCTGCTGGGTCCCAGACCCTATACCGCCGTGCTCAGCGAACCGGCCGTTGCCGGCGACGCCACCTCGGGCATTCGCGAGGGCACGCTGCCGCCGTACAACGTGTACGGCGGCGATGGCGATGTTTCAGCGCCGCTGGTGTACGCCAACTACGGCATGCCGGACGACTACAAGGAGCTTGCCCGCCGCGGCATCGACGTGCGCGGCAAGATCGTGCTCACGCGTTACGGCGGTGGCTGGCGCGGCTTGAAACCAAAACTCGCGCAGCAGCATGGCGCAATCGGCTGCCTGATCTATTCCGATCCTCATGATGACGGCTACGCGCAAGGCGATGCGTATCCCGAAGGTGGCTGGCGTCCGGCGCAAGGCGTGCAACGCGGTTCGGTGGCGGACATGCAGGTGTATCCCGGCGATCCGCTCACCCCGGGTATCGGCTCCACGCCGGGTGCGAAGCGCCTCGCTCTGAAGGATGCCAAGACACTGTTGAAGATTCCGGTGCTGCCGATTTCCTACGGCGATGCCACCCCGCTGCTGCAGTCACTGAGCGGGCCGGTGGCACCCGAAAGCTGGCGCGGTGCATTGCCGTTGACGTATCACATCGGCCCGGGCACCGCGAAAGTGCACATGACGGTGAAGTCCGACTGGAGCCAGAAGCCGGTCTACGACGTGATCGCGATGCTCAAGGGTTCGACCGCGCCCGACCAGTGGATCGTGCGCGGCAACCATCACGACGGCTGGGTGTTCGGCGCATGGGATCCACTGGCCGGGAATGTCGCGTTGATGGCCGAAGCCAAGGCGATCGGCGGATTGCTCAAGCAGGGCTGGCGCCCGCAACGCACGCTCGTCTACGCCAGCTGGGATGGCGAAGAACCCGGGCTGCTCGGCTCCACCGAATGGGCCGAGACCCACGCTGCCGAGTTGCAGCAGAAAGCCGTTCTCTATCTCAACTCCGATACCAACGCGCGTGGGTTCCTTGGTGCCGGTGGCAGCCATTCGCTGCAGCACCTGGTGAACCAGGTCGCCGAAGGTGTGATCGATCCGGAAACTCACGTCAGCGTGCGCGAGCGCCAGCGTGCGCACATGCGGGTGGAAGGCTCCGGCAACAACGCCAGCCCCGAAGCCAAGGCGGATGCCAAGCTCGCGGAACAAGGCGGTGATCTGCCGATCAGTGCACTCGGATCGGGCTCCGACTACAGCGCGTTTCTGGAACACCTCGGCATCGCCTCGCTCGACCTCGGCTTCGGCGGCGAAGACGACAATGGCGGCATCTACCACTCGCGCTACGACTCGTTTGATCACTACGTGCGTTTTGGCGACCCGACGTTCGAGTACGGCACCACCCTGGCGAAGGTCGCCGGCCACATCGTGCTGCGCACCGCCGACGCGGATGTGCTGCCGATGCGCTTCGGCGATTTCAGCCGGCAACTTGGCCGGTATGTCGACGAATTGCGCAAGCTGGTCGACAGCACGCGCAAGGACACCGCGCGGCAACACCAACTGCTCGACAGTCATGCGTTCACACTCAATGCCGACCCGACCCGGCCCATCGCCCCGCCCGCGCGCGACTCCGACATGCCGGCGATCGACCTGGCGCCATTGGACGAATCAGCCAAACGCCTCGACAAGAGCGCACAGGCTTTCGAAACCGCCTATGCCAGCCAGACGGCCACCGGGTTCAAGCTGACAGCATCGCAGCGGCAAGAATTGAACCGGCTGATGGCGTTGATGGAACAGGCGTTGACCGACCCGGCCGGCCTGCCCGGCCGCGACTGGTTCAAGCACCTGATCTACGCGCCCGGCATGCTCACCGGCTACGACGTCAAGACGGTTCCCGGCGTGCGCGAGGCGATCGAGTCGCG
>JBDTZX010000078.1:0-3738 GCA_040004895.1 Rhodanobacter sp.
GCTTTCTTGCCGGCCAGATCCAGCGCGCCGCGCTGCCCGATGGGCCCGGCTTCACCGATCTGGTCGCCGTGCCGCTGCTGGCCCAGCTCGCGCAGCTGGGCTTTCTGGTGGTGCCGTTGCTGAGCATGTCGATGCTTGCCGGCGAGCGCCGCAACGGCACGTTGCCGCTGCTGTTTGCCGCCGGCGTGCCGGCCTCGCGCATCGTGCTGGGCAAGTATTTTGCCGTGCTGGGCTGGCTCATGGTGTGGCTGGCACTGACCACGGCGATGCCACTGGCGCTGGCGCATGCCGCCCGCTTCGACTGGGGCAAGCTGGCTGCCGCGATCCTGGGCGTGGCGCTGATGCTGGCCGCGCTTGGCGCTGTGGGCGTGGCCTGCTCCGCATTCGTCTCGCATCCGGCGATTGCCGCCGCCGCCGCGCTGATCATCGCGCTGGCGCTGTGGAGCGTGAATCTCGGGGCACAGATGGCGGGCATCAATGGAGGTGCGATCAACTGGCTGGCCATGAGCACGCATGTGCAGCCATTGCTGCGGGGACTGGTGTCGACCACGGACATCGTCTGGTTCCTGCTGCTGATCGGGCTGGCGCTGGCGCTCGCCACACGCCGGCTCTCAGCCGACCGGGGGCGTGGCTGATGCGCAATGCATTCGGACGTCTGGACGGCTGGTTGTTCGCGCTTCTGCTGTTGCTCGCGACAGGCGCGCTTGGTTACCTGAGCTCCCGCTACAACCACGAGGCTGACTGGACCGCCAATGGTCGCACCAGTCTCTCCCCTGAAAGCCGCGCGGTGCTGGCCAAGCTGAGCGGGCCGGTGGAAATCGTCAGCTACGCTAACCCGCAGGATGACCTGCGCCAGACGGTCGCGGGTTTCCTGCAGCGCTATCAGTCGGTCAAGCCCGATCTCAGCCTGCGCTTCGTCGACCCGCAGCTGGACCCGGCGAAGATGCGCGAGCTGGGCATCACCGTCAACGGCGCCTTGATCCTGCACTACAAGGATCGCGAACAGCGGCTGGACGAGTTGTCCGAACGTAGCCTCACCAACGCATTGGAGCGGCTGGCGCGCGGCAGCGACCGCATCGTGGCGTTCGTCACCGGCGATGGCGAACGCCGTGCCGATGGCCAGGCCAACGCCGATCTCGGCACCTTCATCGCGCAGTTGGAGGGGCGCGGCATGCGCGCGGTGCCGCTGAATTTCGCCCAGGTCAGCGCGGTGCCCGAGCACACCGATCTGGTGGTACTGGCCAGTCCCACGCTGCCGCTTCCGCCGGGCGCGGTGCAGGCATTGACGGGCTACCTGCAGAACGGTGGCAACCTGCTCTGGCTGATCGAACCGGCCAACGACGACCTGGGACTCAAGCCGCTGGCCGATGCGCTCGGCGTGCATGTTCTGCCGGGTGTGCTGGTCGACGGTTCGGGCAGCGCGCTGGGCCTGCACGATCCACGGCAGATCGCGCTGGGCGACTACCCGGCGCAGGCGATCACCAGCGGCTTCACCCTGACCACGCTGTTCCCGCAGGTATCCGCGCTGGCGCAAATGGCGCAGGCGGATTGGTCGGTCAAACCCTTTCTCCGTTCAAGCGGGCAAAGCTGGACCGAGTTCCGGCCGATCGACAACGCCGCCAGCTCGGACATCCGTTTCGATCCCGCCGCGGGCGAGCTGAAGGGCCCGCTGGATTTCGGCTTCGCACTGAGCCGGCTGTCGCCCAGCCCGGACAAGAGCGAGCAGCGCGCAGTGGTGATCGGCGACGGCGATTTCCTGTCCAACACCTTCCTTGGCAACGGCGGCAACCGCGCGCTGGGCGAGCGCGTGTTCGACTGGCTGCTGGGCGACGACAAGCTGGTCGACCTGCCGCCGCGTGGCGCACCCGATCGCCTGCTGAACATCTCGCAGGGCGAACTGAATCTGGTCAGCTTCGGTTTCCTGATCGCGCTGCCGGTGCTGCTGCTGCTGATCGGCGGGCTGATCGTGTGGCGTCGGCGTCGGCGCTGAACGATGAAGCGCGCCGCCCGTCAACGCCTGCTCATGCTCGTCGTGGTGGGAACGCTGTTGCTGATTGTCGCGTGGCAATGGCAACGGGATGCCCGCAGCGAAGCCGGTACGCTGACGGCCCTCGACCCCGCCGGCATTCACCACATCGTGCTGACGCTGCCCGGCGCAGCAGCCATGCACTATGAAAAACGTGATGGCCACTGGTGGCGCATTGACGGAAAGCCGGTCCGCGCGGTCGACGGGCGCCTGGCCGATCTGGCCGGTACTGCCTCGGCAAACGTCCTGGGCTGGCGCCCGGCCAGCGATTTCGATCCGACGAAAATCGGCTTGGCGCCTGCACGTGCCGTGCTGGAGTTGGATGGTCAGTCGCTGGAGTTTGGCGAAATGTCGGTGACCGGTCCACAACACTACGTGCGCGTCGGCCAGCGCGTCGCCCTGGTGCCGGCCCGCTACATGCCGCAATCCCCGGCCGCAGCCACGATCGAGCTGCACTGAATCCAGGCATGGGCGCTTCGCTTAACCTTCCGCATGCATGCGTGCAAGGTAACCTTGCAGGCTGTTCGATATCCCTCATATCCATGAGTCAGTCGCGTCGTCCATCGGGAGCAGATCGAGATGAGTCAACAAGCCATCGGCGTTGTCGGCATGGCCGTGATGGGCCGCAACCTGGCGTTGAATATCGAAAGCCGCGGCCACGCGGTATCGATCTTCAATCGCAGCCGCGAGAAGACCGACGAAGTGATCGCCGAACATGGCGACAAGAAGCTGGTGCCCACGTACACCCTGCAGGAATTCGTCGACTCGCTGGAAAAGCCGCGGCGCATCCTGCTGATGGTGAAAGCCGGCGAGCCGACCGATGACACCATCGAAAAGCTCAAGCCGCTGCTCGACCAGGGGGACATCCTGATCGACGGCGGCAACACGAATTTCAAGGACACCATCCGGCGCAACCAGGAGCTGGCCAAAGCCGGCCTGCACTTCATCGGCACCGGCGTGTCCGGCGGCGAGGAAGGCGCGTTGCATGGCCCATCGATCATGCCCGGCGGCCCGCGCGACGCGTACGACCTGATCGCACCGATCCTCACCGAAATCGCTGCCCGCGCAAAGGATGGCAAACCGTGCGTCGCGTACATGGGCACGGATGGCGCCGGCCACTACGTGAAGATGGTGCACAACGGCATCGAATACGGCGACATGCAGCTGATCGCCGAAAGCTACGCCGTACTCAAGCATGTGCTCGGTCTTTCCAATGCCGAGCTGGCCGCGGTCTATACCGGCTGGAACGAGGGCGAACTCGACAGCTACCTGATCGAGATCACCGCGAAGATCTTCGGCCGGAAGGACGAGGCCACCGGCCAGGATCTGGTCGACGTGATCCTCGACCGCGCAGCACAGAAAGGCACCGGCAAGTGGACCAGCCAGAGCGCGCTCGACCTGGGCGTGCCGTTGCCGCTGATCACCGAATCGGTATTCGCGCGCGTGCTGTCGTCGCTGAAGGACGAACGCGTCGCCGCCAGCGGGCAGCTGCGCGGACCGGAACCGAAAAAGTTCTCGGGCGATCGCGACGCCTTCATCGCCTCGGTGGGCCATGCGCTGTACCTGAGCAAGATCGTTTCGTATGCGCAGGGTTTCGCGCAGCTGCGCGCTGCCTCCGACGAGTACCACTGGAAGCTCGACTACGGCACCATCGCGCAGATCTGGCGTGGCGGCTGCATCATCCGCGCGCGCTTCCTGCAGAACATCACCGA
>JBDTZX010000350.1:0-3711 GCA_040004895.1 Rhodanobacter sp.
GACATCCATCGCGAAGGCGCCACCATCGTGATGGTCACGCATGATCCGGAGCTGGCTGCACGGGCGCAGCGCAACGTGCACATCATCGATGGCCAGGTGGTGGATCTGTCGGAAGACCCGCGCTTCCACGCCGGTACCCAGGTGCGTGGCGACGCCCATTCGGGCTGATCCAACCGTCGTGCCGAATCAACCCCGATTGCGAGAACCTGCATGCGTCTGAAGTTGTTGCCCCTGCTGCTTTGTCTTGGCCTGGCGCCGCTGCCCGGTCATGCCGAAGACCTGATGGACGCCTACCGCCAGGCGATCGCCAACGACCCGGTGCTGAGCACCGCCGATGCGACGCGCCTGGTGGTGGCCGAAAATGTGCCGCAAGCGCGCTCGGCACTGTTGCCGCAGTTGTCGGTGGGCCTGGGCTTGCAGCAGATCCATGGCAACGAGGGCTCCTTCGTCGATGCCAACGGCAACAGCGTGTCCACCGGCGCGGCCGGGCACACGCGCGAGCGTGATCTGAGCGGCACGCTCAACCAGTCGATCATCAACCTGGCATCCATTGCCAGCCTCAGGGCGGCGCAGTCCGGCAGGGATGCCGGTGATCAGACCTATCGGGCAGCCCTGCAAAATCTCTACATCCGCGTCTGCGCTGCGTACTTCAATGTGCTGATCTCGGAAGACAACATGGACGTCTTCAAATCCTACGAGGACGCCTACAAGCAGGAGTTCAACCAGTCCAGCGTTCGCCATCAGAACGGACTTGCCACCGCATCCGATGTCAGTCAGTCGCAGGCGTACTACCTGTACATCAAGTCCCAGCGGATCAGCGCGCAGGACAGCCTGAAGGACGCGCGGCGCGCGCTGGAGCAGATCACCGGCAAGCCCACCACCGGCACACTGAAGAAGCTGCGCGAGGACGTTCCGGTGGAAGCACCCAGCCCCGCGGACTCCAAGGCCTGGGTGGCCGCGGCGATGCAGAGCAATCCGGTCATTCTGGCGGCGCACGACACGGTCGATGCCGACGAGCACCGCGTGTCTGCCGCGCGCGCGGGACATCTGCCCACGCTTACCGGCAGCCTGCAGTACGGCAAGGTGGGTACATGGTCGAGCGCGGTGCCCGGCGCGGCGCCGAGCTCCGCCGCATACGGTCCAGGCGTCACCACCATCGGGCTCACCCTGAACGTGCCGATCTTCAGCGGCGGACTGACCCAGTCGCAGGTGCGCCAGGCGATCGCCCAGCGCGACGCCGACGAAGGCACGCTGGAAAGCCAGCGTCGGCAGGCGGCGCGTGATGCCGACAACTACTACAACCTGGTGGTCGATGGCATCGAACAGGTGGATGCCGCACGCACCTCGGTGGAGGCGGCGCGCAAGTCGCTCACCTCGATGAAGGCCGGCTACGAGATCGGCACGCAAAGCCTGACCAACGTGGTGTTCGCGATCGAGCAGCTGGCCAATGTGCAGAGCGAATACATCGTCGTGCGGCATCAGCTGGTGCTCAACAAGCTGCTGCTCAAGCAGGCCGCCGGCAGCGTGGACGTGCACGACCTGGAGGACGTCAACAAGCTGCTCGAATGAGTGGCCGCGCCGTTCGTCTTCGACGTGCCGATCAAGTCAGCCGTATTTTCCCGGAGGTTCCCGCAGCATGTTCGCCTATTACTTCCAGCTCGGTTTGCGCAGCCTCAGGCGCAACCCCGTTCTTACTGCGCTGATGGTGATGGCGATCGGTTTCGGTGTGGCCGCGTCGATGATCACCTGGTCGATATTTCGCGCGGTGTCGGGCAACCCGATTCCCGACAAATCCTCGCAGCTGTTTACGCCGCAGATCGACAGCTGGGGTCCGCAGCAGAATCTGAAAGGCGAACCGCCGGAGGCACTGGGCTACCTGGATGCGATGGCGCTGCTGCGCGCGCACTCAGCCAAGCGCCAGACCATGCTGTACCCGCTCCTGCTTTCAGTGATGCCGGAGGGCAATCGCGACTTGCCATTGAGTGCCAACGGCTACGCCGTCACCGCCGATTTTTTCCGGATGTTCCAAGTGCCCTTTCACTACGGTAGTGGCTGGAGCGCACAGGACGACAACACGCGAGCCGCTGAGGTGGTCATCAGCGACGAACTCAACCAGAAGTTGTTCGGTGGCGCGAACAGCGTGGGCCGCACAGTCAATCTGGGTGGTCACCCATACCAAGTGATGGGAGTCATCAGTCACTGGAACCCCAGGCCGCGCTTCTTTGACGTGTTCAGCACCAGCGGTTTCGAAGACGCTTCGGACTTCTACATGCCGTTCACCCGAGCGCTGGACCTGCACATGTACACCAACGGTCGCAACACTTGCCGTGGCCAACTCAGCTACACCACCTGGACGGATTACACGCAAAGTGGTTGCGTGTGGATCACGCCATGGGTGGAACTGGACAGCCCCACGGATGTCGCGAGCTACCGTCGCTTCCTTGTCAACTACGCCACCGACCAGCAGCGCGCAGGGCGCTTCAAGTGGGCAGCCAACGTGCGTCTGCGCAATGTGATGCAGTGGCTCGATCACGAGCATGTGGTGCCGCCGGAAAGTCGCATCGCGTTGCTGGTATCGCTGGGCTTCTTCCTGATCTGCCTGATCAACACCATCGGTCTGCTGTTGGCGAAGTTCCTGCGTCGCGCCGGTGAGATCGGTGTACGTCGTGCGCTTGGTGCTTCGCGCGGGGAGATCTACGCGCAATACCTGACCGAGGCAGCCACGGTGGGGCTGGCTGGCGGCGTGCTCGGTCTGCTGCTCACGGCGGTTGGCGTGTCGGGTGTGGGTCTGTTGTTTCCGCCGCAGATCGCAAAGCTGGCTCAGCTTGACTTCTCGCTGGTGGGACTGACCCTGCTGGTGGCGATCCTCGCGACCGTGCTTGCAGCGTTCTATCCGGCTTGGCGCGCGGCACATGTGCAGCCGGCCTGGCAGCTGAAGTCGAATTGAGGCGATCACAATGAGCCTTCACATCAAACCCATTCTCGTCGCGTTACGCCGGCACAAGGCAGGCACCGTGTTGATCGCGCTGCAGATCGCGCTGACCCTGGCGATAGTCTGCAATGCGCTATTCATCATCCACCAGCGGCTGGCCAACCTGTCTGTGCGCAGCGGTGTGGACGAGGCCCATGTTTTCGTCATTGCAAACATGTGGGCTGACGTCGATCGATCGACGCCGGAGGTCGACGCGCAGGTGCGCGCCGACCTGCTCGCGTTGCGGCAATTGCCTGCGGTACGCGATGCCACGCCCGCCAGTGGATACCCGCTGAAGGGCGGCGGCTGGGACAACTTCGTCACCATGACGCACGACCAGGTCCAGCCGACGACCGATGCGGCGGTGTATACCGGCGACGAACATTTCATCGACGCGTTGGGTCTGAGGATCGTCGCCGGACGCAATTTTCGTGCTGACGAAGTGGTGGTGATGGGTGCACAGCAGGCGATCACCCCACCGGTGGTGATCGTAAGCAAGGCACTGGCCGACCGCTTGTTCCCGGATGGCAATGCGTTGGGAAAGACTTTCTACGCGATGGGTGCAACGCCAACCACCATTGTCGGCATCGTCGACACACTGCAACGGCAGGGCGTGGATCAATGGAGCCAATCCCATGCCGGGCAATCGTTGATCTGGCCGATACGGGCGGACGATGCGCGCGGTATCTTCTACATCGTGCGGGCCAAGCCGGGTCAACTGGCCGATGCGATGCGCGAGG
>JBDTZX010000118.1:0-3700 GCA_040004895.1 Rhodanobacter sp.
GCGAAGACGTCCTGCAGACCCGAAGCGATCAGAAACTGCGCCTGCGGAAGATACGCCGCCACGCCGAACCCCGCGGAGTTTCCCGCTTCGGCCAGCGCGGTGAAATCCACCGAAGCAGTGAGGTCGTTCAGGCCGGGCAGATGCAGCGGATCGTTGTGCGCGTGGTGGCGGTAGTGCGCCATCAGCGTGCCGTCGTCTCGTTCGGGCAGATAGAACTCACGGCGCACGTAGCCGTAGTCGACGAACAGCATCACGCCTGCACTGAGCGAACCGGCCACCGCCTGAATCCAGTACGGCAATTGCGGCAGGATTTCCGAGCGGTAGCCATCGGCGAAAGCCACGCCGAGGTCGCGCTCGACGTGGCGTACCGCACCACTGACCAGTGCGTCGGCAGGACGATCGATGCGGCACAGCCGGCCTTCGTCATCGAGGGCTATGTGTTCCTCGTAGATTTCACCGTCGCGCACGGTGAAGCGTGTCGTCGGCAGCGCATCGATCACCTCGTTGGCGAACAGCACGCCGCGCCAGTCCTGCTCGGGCGGACGATCGAGCCAGTGCACGCGGTCGTTGAGTTCACTGGGCAGATTCGCGCGCAGACGATCGCGCTGGCGTTCGCGCAGGTCCGCGCTGGGTTCGAGTATCAGGTACTGACGCGGCACGCTGCCGCTGTCCGCCAGCGCCTTGAGCGCTGCTTCGGCGAAGGCGCCGCTGCCGCCGCCGAGTTCCAGAAAATCCGCATCGTCGCCCAACATCGCCAGCACCGGTTGCAGCGTGTTGATCACGCAGCGCGCGAACAGATCGCCGAGCTCCGGCGCGGTGACGAAATCGCCGGCGGCACCGAACTTGGTGCGGCCCGCACTGTAGTAACCCAGACCCGGCGCGTACAGGCAGCGCTCCATGTAGTGCGAGAACGGCAGCGGCCCCTGCGCCGTGATCATCTCGCGCAGGAGCTGCAGCAGACGATTGGAGTGCGCGCGTTCGTCGGCAGCGGGTTCGGGAAGGCGGGAAGGCATGCGGTGTGTCGTCTGAAAACCGCGCCAAGCATAGCGGATGGGCTACGTGCTCGGTGTCGAGCAACGCGGTCGAACGGCGAAAGGAGCGCACCATGCGCTCCTTTCGCCTTGAGCAACTTTGCCCTCAGAATCAGAAATCTTTCTGCAGGCTCAGGTACACGCCGCGACGCGGGCCAAACTGTGGAGCGCCGACGCCGATGCCGCTGCCGTCGCGCAGTTCATACACGTGATCCAGCGCATTGATCACCGCAAGCTGGGTATGCAACTTGCCAAAGTGGTCGAACGAGAAGTCGTGCGAGACGTTGAGGTTCAGCTGAAAATAGGCGGGTACGGAGGCGCCATTCGGAACCAGTCCGTCTTTGCGCAAGCCGCTCCCCGCCAGATAGTCGGCGCCGACTTTTGTGGTATCGGACAATGCATAGTTGATGCCGCCGGAAGAGGTCATCGCCTGGTCGTGATCGAGGAAGATGAAGTTGTCGTAGACGTAGGCCAGATCCTCCGGCGCGAAGTTGTACTGACTGGTGATGATGCGCTTGCCCATGGCCCGGCTGAAGGCCACGTTGGCATACACCGACAACGGACCCTGTTCGTAGTTGGCGGTGAGCTCCAGTCCCTTCACCCGACCGAAGTCGTAATTGAACGTGGAATACACCAGCGCCGAACCGAACTGTCCTTCGTCCTGCAGGCGCTGCACCTTGCGGTAATAGGCGTCGACCCCGAGTGTCCATGCCGTGCCCAGGTTCTGCGAGATGCCCGCATCGAAATAGTCGGACCGTTCCGCCAGCGGCGTGTTGTTGCCGTTGTCCGATACCGCGTTGGTGGTCCCATCGAACTTGGCGATGTTGGAGCTGGCGATCATCTCCGTCGCCGGCGGGGTGAAGTAACGCGAATAGCCGCCGTGCACGGTGGTGCTGTCGGTGGCCTGCCACACCACGCCAAGACGCGGGCTCAGCTGGCTTTCGGTACGCGCGAGCTGATACTGATCACCGCGCAAGCCGTAGTTGACCGTCCACTTGTCGCCGATGCTCCATTCGTCCTGCACGTACGCGGACCAGGTGCGGGCGGTGAGCCGGCTGTTGTCGAGAATGTTGATCGGTGTGGTGCTGGTCTGGTTGCCGTCGGTGTCAGCCGGAAACACCAGTGCATCATTGCCGCTGACGGCGCGCTCGAAGCTGCCATAGACGCCATAACGCAAGGTATGGCTGTCGCCCAGCGGCGTCGAAAAATCCGCCTGCAGGGTACTGGCACGGTTGCTGCGGCTGATTGCCGAAGCCACACCGTTGAACATCAGCTCGCCGATGTCGTCCGGTGTGTAGTCGAGGCTGCTGTAGCGTTGGCCGACCGATACCTGGTAGTCGGTGCTGCCCAGTTTGCCCTGCAGCGCCAGCACGCCGAAGCGCGTGTCTTCGCGCTGCTGTTCGTTGAGAGCGGCGGAGTTGAAATCGACCGTGTCCAGATAGCCGAACTGTGGCGTTTGTCCGGGATTGTTCGGAATCTGGAAACGGTTGTTGGAAACGCCGAACAGGAAGCTCAGGCGAGTGTCGTCGTTGATCAGATACGAGATGTCACCGAAACCCTTTACCTGGTGGGTGTGGTCATGAATGGGCTTGCGGCTGGCGGTGGGGTTCTCGATACCGACGTCGCTTTCCATGTAGTTGCCGGTGAGGAAGTAACTCCAGCGATCAGCGCTACCCCAGATGGACGCATTCGGATTCAACGTACCGAACGATCCTCCGCTGATGCCCACACTGCCACCGTTGCCGAGGTCGTGCCCACTCTTGGTGGTGATGTCGACCACAGCCGCCGTGCGCAACCCGTATTCCGCCGGCAGTGCGCCGTCGAGCAGCTTCACGTTGTCGATCGTGCGCGCATCGAGTGTCTGGCCGAAGCCCGAGATCGACTCGGGGATGATCACGCCGTTGATGCGGTATTGCAGGTTGGCGTGGTCGCCACGCACGTGCAGGCCGCCGTACGAATCCTGCACCACACCCGGTGCCTGCAGGAGCACCTGGTTCATCGGCGTGGAA
Organism: Rhodanobacter sp.; assembly: GCA_040004895.1. Classification (GTDB taxonomy): domain Bacteria; phylum Pseudomonadota; class Gammaproteobacteria; order Xanthomonadales; family Rhodanobacteraceae; genus Rhodanobacter. Next base: position 3,041 of record JBDTZX010000118.1, read on the forward strand.
GCCCCCAGCGGCAGCTGGGTAATCGCCTTCTGGTCGATAACGTACTGACTGCTGCCGGTATCCGGCGACAGCGCATTGCGTGCCTGGTCAAGCTTGGCCGACACGTCGACCGCACCCAGGTTCTGCACCTTTTTCGGCTGTTTGTTGCGGCTTCCGTGGTCGACGGTATCCCCGTCAGGGATGGTGGGCGCGGTGTCTGCGCCCGTGCTGATAGGTGGCGTGGTGTCCGTTGCATGGGTAACAGCGGCGCCGCATGCGAGGGCAAGACTCAGGGCTAGAAGGGAACGTTTCATCGATGATTCCGTCGGCAGTAGTGAGCTTGGGTTGTACGTAATGTTATAACATTACGTATAAAGCCAGCGCAGGCGCCTCTCCCAGAAGTCATGCCTGCGGACAAACCGCCCGCTTGGGCGTTCCGCGGTCGGCCCGTTGAGTCCGGCTTCACGCCGTCGCCCTAGACTGGACGTATGCCGCTGCATCTTCGGAGACGGCAGGCCACGATCAGGAGTCAGGCATGACCAAGCAAAGTCGAAATGTTCCCGCGGTGATTGCCCCGGTCGAACACAATCGAGTGACCCAGGCGATTCTCGATTTCGTCAGCCGGGTTCCCGACAGCAAAATCGGCAGCAGCAAGGATCCGCATACGGAGGCGCGCCGCCT
>JBDTZX010000367.1:0-3685 GCA_040004895.1 Rhodanobacter sp.
GGAGACCTTGAGGCCGTCGCGGCCGAGTGTGCGGTGTTTCATCGGGGACATCCGTTGGGTGGTGGGAGCGAAGTATTGTATTTGGAATGACAAAAATCAAATATTGTCATTTAAATGAATCGAACATGCCCGTGAATGGGCCGCCTCCGGCCCTGCCGCCGCTCTTGTTGCGCCATGTCGTTGAGTGAATGTGGCGATTCTTCCTGACAGGGTTCCATGCATGCTCTCCGTTCTTGTCTTGCCGGGCCGGCTGCTGCGGATGCTCGACCGCTGGCTTGGATATCGCATTCGTGCGCGTGGGCGGATGGCGGTGTTTGTCCATGAGTTCATCTGCTTCGGCATCAAGCAGGCGTCGGCCTGTCTGTTCGGCGGCTTGATGGTGGCGCTGCTGCTGGCGACGTGGCACTGGTATCCGCTGCATGCGCCTCTGGCGCGGTATGACTTTCTTGCGCTGGCCGCGCTGGCGATCCAGCTCACATTGCTGCTGACGCGCCTGGAAAGCCTCGAGGAGGCAAAGGTGATTCTGCTTTTCCATGTCGTCGGCACGGCGATGGAACTGTTCAAGACGTCGGTCGGTTCCTGGGAATATCCGGAGCCCTCGCTTCTGCGGCTGGGCGGCGTGCCGCTGTTCAGCGGTTTCATGTACGCGTCGATCGGCAGCTATCTGGCGCGGGCGTGGCGGTTGTTCGATTTCCGCTTCACCCGTCATCCGCCGTTCGTCGCCACGGTGGTGCTGGCAATGGCGATCTACGTCAATTTCTTCACGCACCACTACCTGCCGGACTTCCGCTGGTTGCTTTTCGTCGCGCTGGCCTGGCTGTTCGGTCCGTGCCGGGTGCACTTTCGCGTGCGACGGGTGCATCGGCGCATGCCTCTGTTGCTGGGCTTCGTGCTGGTGGCGTTGTTCATCTGGTTCGCTGAAAACGTGGGCACGCTGAGCAAGGCATGGCTGTATCCGGCACAACGGCATGGCTGGCACATGGTGCCGCCGGGCAAGCTCGGCGCGTGGCTGCTGCTGATGGTGATCAGCTACGTCATGGTGTCGGCCATTCACCATCGCTGGCCGGAAAAGAGCGGCCCGGAGCGTCGCGCACGCAAGGCGCGCTAAGACTTGCCAGCGACGGGTCTGGCGGCATCGAACAGCGTGCCGGCGGTGCGCGTGTGCAGCGAAGCGGCGTCAAAGCCTTCTGGCAGCAGACCAGCGATTTCCAGCATCACCGCGCCGTGCAGCGCGGCCCAGATCTGGTGGCCGAGAATCGGCGCGTCCGCTGCGACGGCGCCTTCGGCGATCAGCACTTCAACGTGTTCGGCGACAGTCCTCAGCATGCGCGCGTGCGCTTCGCGATAGGCCGGATCGTTGCGATTGGTTTCCGGGTATTCGAACATCAGCCGATACGTCGCCGTATCACGGCGCGCGAACGCGATGTACGCATCACGCACCGCGCGGCTGCGCGCGCGCGCGTCGCCGGGCGATTGCAATGCGCGTTCCAGCGCATCCGAAAAACGATGCAGACCGCGGGTGCGGATCGCGGTGATGATCTGGTCCTTGTTGGCATAGAAGCGATAGGGCGTCATGGTGCCGCAGCCCAGTGCGCCGGCAATGCGTCGCATGGTGACCGCAGCGGGGCCCTCCTCGATGTACAGGCTCGCCGCCGCTTCGCAGATACGCGCGCGAAACGCTTCGATGTCGGTGTCGCTCAGCGCCTTGGGCATGGCGAATCAGTGCGCCGGCACGTGCAGGGTCTGACGGAAAAAAGCCAGTGCATCGGCGTTGATCTGCACATGTATCGATGCGCGGTCCACGCCGATCGGGTCACTGCAGATCGCTTTCGCATCTTTTGCCAGCGCTGGCGAACACGGTGCAAGGAACACCCAATGATCGGCCTTCGGCACCACGGTGCTGCGAACGAGCGTGCGGATCAGCGGCTTGATATGCAGGGCATTCTCCGCCGGCAGCAGCACGTGGTCGTTCTCGCCGTACCAGAGATCCACCGGGCGATCGATCGCACCGGCGCCAACCTTGTCGAAGACCAGGCTCAGTGGCGCCATCACGAAGGCAGCCTTGATGCGCGGATCAGCGGTAGGGCCCCAACGCGTAAGGTCTTTCTGGATGGCAGCTACAGCGTCGGCCAGTGCCGCCGGCTTGAGCTTCTGCACCGGTCCGCAGGTGTCGACGTCGTCCGCATGCCGCTGGCAGTAGCCGATGAAACGGTCAAAGCGCGGTTGTGCACCGACCAGCAGCAAGCTGGTGTAGCCCCCGGCGGAGAAGCCGGCCACCCCGATTCGTGCCGGATCGATCAGCGGCTGCCAGCGCGGATCGGCGAGCAAGGCGGTGACAGTGGCGCGCACCTGCACCGCGCGCCCCGCCAGCACGGTCGCATTGCCATCACCGCTCTGGTCATGAAAATTGTCTTTCGGGTGTTCCAGTGTGGCGACGATGAAACCATGCGCCGCAAGATAAGTCGCCAGGTCGTGGTGGCCCAGATCCGAGCCGCCGTGCCCGTGCGAGATCACCACCAGCGGGCTCTTGCCCGACGCCATCGGTGCATCGGCGGTCGCCGCCACGTGGTACGGCCCCAACCATGTCGATCCGGTGGCCTGCTTTGCCGGATAGAACACGAAGCCAGGCATCTCGCCCCCATTCACCGGATCGTGAATGTGGATGGCGCGGAATCCCACGCCTGACGTGTTCTGGGCGAGCGCGACCGACATCGGGGCGACAAATACAAGCAGGGCGAGAAAGCACAGGCGCAGGGCGCGGGTTCGAATAGGCGGCAGCATGAAAATCCTTGTCGAGTTAGTTGCGTACGTCGTACCGTACAACGTACGACATCTTCAAGGCAAGCCCAGGCGATGGCCGCCATCGCCCGCGGACGCTACACTTCGCCGGTCATCCCACCCGTTATTCATTCCACTCCCCACGAGGTTCGAATGTTCCCCAAGGACTGCACGATTGCCGGCTACGACGACGAACTGGCCAAGGCCATCGCCGATGAAGGCCAGCGCCAGGAGGATCACGTCGAGCTGATCGCCTCGGAGAACTACGCCAGCCCGCGGGTGATGGAAGCGCAGGGGTCCAAACTGACCAACAAGTACGCCGAGGGTTATCCGGGCAAGCGCTATTACGGCGGTTGCGAATATGTGGATATCGCCGAGAAGCTGGCGATCGAGCGGCTCAAGCAAGTGTTCGATTGCGACTACGCCAACGTGCAGCCGCATTCCGGCTCACAGGCCAACCAGGCGGTGTACTTTGCGCTGCTGCAGCCGGGCGACACCATTCTCGGCATGTCGTTGGCCCACGGTGGTCATCTTACCCATGGCGCCAAGGTCAATATCTCCGGCAAATTGTTCAACGCGGTGCAGTACGGCGTGAACGAGCACGGCCTGATCGACTATGACGAAGTGCAGCGCCTGGCCACCGAGCACCAGCCGAAGATGCTGATCGGCGGCTTCAGCGCGTACTCGCAGGTGGTCGACTGGGCGCGCATGCGCCAGATCGCCGATTCGGTCGGCGCGCTGTTCTTCGTCGACATGGCGCATGTGGCAGGCCTTGTCGCCGCCGGTGTCTACCCGAGCCCGTTGCCGCACGCGCACGTGGTCACCTCGACCACACACAAGACCCTGCGCGGTCCGCGCGGCGGCATCATCGTGGCCAAGGGTGCCGGCGAAGAGATCGAGAAGAAGC
>JBDTZX010000144.1:0-3679 GCA_040004895.1 Rhodanobacter sp.
GCGGCAAATTCCGTATAGCTGAAGCGCTGATTCTGAGTGCCGGGATGCTCCACCTTCAGCGCACCCATCAACGAGGCCATGCGACCGATGGTCGGCCAGTCCTTGTCGCGCATGATGCCGAAGATCAGGCCTGCACGATAGGCATCGCCACATCCGGTCGGGTCGACGATCTGCCTCTCGCGCGCTGGCGGGATGCTGTGGATTTCTGCGCCAACGTGGATGATCGAGCCCCGCGGCCCCTGGGTGATGATGTACGCGGTCACTTTTCCCGCGATCTCCTCCGCGCTCCAGCCGGTACGGGCCTGCAGCAGTTGCGACTCGTAGTCATTGACGATCACGTAGGTCGATTTTTCGATCATCGAGCGGAATTCGTCGCCGTTGAACAGCGGCATCGCCTGACCCGGATCGAAAATGAAGGGCACGCCGCGTTCGGCGAATTCGTCCACATGCTGCAGCATCGCTTCGCGGCCATCGGGTGCAACGATAGCGAAATCGATCCGCGGGATGTCGCGCACATGATTCTCCTGCGCGCTGGACATCGCTCCCGGGTGAAAGGCGGTGATCTGGTTGTTGTCCAGATCGGTGGTGATGAAGCATTGTGGCGTGAACTGATCGTCGAACTCACGCACGCATTCAAGTCGGATGCCGCACTGCTCCAGATGCTTCCGGTAGGGCGCGAAATCCTGTCCTACCGCTGCCACCGGCAGCGGGTCGCCGCCAAGAAGCTTGAGGTTGTACGCGATGTTGCCGGCGCAGCCGCCGAATTCGCGCCGCATCCGCGGCACCAGGAACGACACATTCAGGATGTGCATCTGGTCGGGAAGGATATGGTTCTTGAACTGGTCCTGGAACACCATGATGGTGTCGTAGGCAAGCGACCCGCAGATGACGGCAGACATGATGGTTGGGGTGTTTCCTGGAAAGGTGGGAAGACGCGAAGGGGCGACGACGACATCGATCATGCGAGTCGCTTCGCTCAAACGGATCAATCGTACCGACATACGTCGAGCATGGCGACTTTCACCATGTTGCGCAGCTCACTTGGAAACGCAGGAACAGCGCTTATAACGGTGTAACGGAAGGATTTATTAACGTTATTGTCCTTGCGCATGCGGAACACGCTGACTAGACTGGTGAGCTTACTTTTTAGCCAAGCCGACCCACGGCGGACCCATGTTCAAGAAGTTTCGCGGGATCTTTTCAAACGACATATCCATCGACCTCGGTACGGCCAATACGCTTATTTATGTACGCGGCCAGGGTATCGTGCTCAACGAGCCATCGGTGGTGGCGATCCGTCAGGATCGCGGCCCCGGCGGCCCGCGCACGATCGCCGCCGTCGGCAGCGATGCGAAGCGCATGCTGGGTCGCACACCCGGCAATATCGCCACCGTTCGCCCGATGAAGGACGGCGTGATCGCCGACTTCACCATGACCGAAGCGATGCTCCAGCATTTCATCAAGCAGGTGCACAAGTCGCGCTTCCTGCGACCGAGTCCGCGTGTGCTGGTCTGCGTGCCGTGCGGTTCGACCCAGGTCGAGCGTCGCGCCATCAAGGAATCGGCAGAAGGCGCGGGTGCACGCGACGTCTTCCTGATCGAGGAGCCGATGGCCGCAGCCATCGGTGCGGGTATTCCGGTGCACGAAGCGCGTGGTGCGATGGTGCTGGACATCGGCGGAGGTACCTCGGAAGTCGCGGTGATCTCGCTCAACGGTATCGTCTATTCGCAATCCGTACGCGTCGGCGGCGACCGTTTCGATGAGGCGATCATCAACTACGTGCGGCGCAATCACGGCACGCTGATCGGCGAGTCCACCGCGGAGAAGATCAAGCTGCAGATCGGCTGTGCGTTTCCGCAGAGCGAAGTCCGCGAAATCGAGATTTCCGGCCGCAATCTTGCCGAAGGTGTGCCGCGCATGTTCACGATCAATTCCAACGAAATACTCGAAGCGCTGCACGAGCCGCTTGCCGGCATCGTCGCTGCGGTGAAATCGGCACTGGAACAGACGCCGCCCGAGTTGTGTTCGGATGTTGCCGAGCGCGGCATAGTGCTCACCGGCGGTGGTGCGCTGCTGCGCGACCTTGATCGCCTGATTTCCGAGGAAACCGGCCTGCACGTGCAGGTTGCGGACGATCCGCTGACCTGCGTTGCACGCGGTGGTGGCAAGGCGCTGGAGCTGATCGATCAGCACGGCAGCGATTTCTTCGCACCCGAGTAAGGCGCGCCCATGGCGCGCGCGCGCGATGAGTCTTCGCCTCTGTTCGCCGGCAATGCCGCGGGCACACTGCGGCTGATTTTCTACCTCGCACTGGCCCTGGTGCTGATGGTGCTGGATCATCGCAATGGGTGGTTGTGGCGACTGCGCTATGCGGCCGCCACGGTGGTGGAGCCGGTGTATCGGCTGGCCGGTCTGCCGGCGGTCGGTGTGCGCAACCTGAGTGTGGCCTTTGCGGATCGGCAACGACTGACCGAACAGAATCAGCGGCTGCGCGAGGACCTCCTGCTGGCGAATGCCAAGTTGAACCGGATGGCTGCGGTTGCCGAGCAGAATCAGCGTCTGAAGGAATTGCTCGATACACAGCACAGCCTCGAACTCAACGTGCAGCTGGCGCGCGTGATCGGCGTGGATCTCGGCGCCTACAGTTACCGCATGACCTTGAACCTGGGCGCACGCGACGGCGTCAAGGCGGGGCAGCCGGTGATCGACGCGCACGGCGTGATCGGCCAGGTGAAGGAAGTGCTGCCGACGACCTCGGTGGTGATGCTGGTGACCGATCCCGCGCATGCGATTCCGGTGGTGATCGACCGCTCCGGTCTGCGCACGGTGGCTTACGGTTTTCGCGATCAACTGATGCTCCCGAATATTCCGCTGGCTGCGGACGTCCGCGTCGGCGATCACCTGCTCACCTCCGGTCTGGGCGGTCGCTTTCCACCGGGATTTCCGGTGGGCGACGTGCAATCAGTGGCGCCTTCGGCCAATGGCATGTTCCAGGTCGCCCAGGCACAACCTGCCGCCGACATCAATCGCAGCGAGGACGTTTTGCTGCTGCGCGATCAGGCCGAGCCCGATGGGCCGCCGACACTGCTCAAGCCGATGGGCCCGCCTGGTGATCTTGCCCCGGTCAGTGGCGACACGCCTGCAGTGACGCCAGCGCCGACCAGCCACCCATCTTCGAAACCGCCGGCATCGACGTTCGATCGCAGAGTGCCACGATGAGCCGTCAACGCCTGAGTCGGTGGTGGTTCATCGGCACGCTGGTGTTTGCATTGCTGTCGATGCTGGTCCCGCTGCCCGACGTGCTGGAGCCATTCAAGCCGTATTGGCCGGCTTTGATCCTGCTGTACTGGTCGCTTGAATCGGAGGACCGGGTCACCCTGGGACTGGCCTTCGCGATCGGGCTTGGCGCGGACCTGCTCAATGGCGTGGTGCTGGGCGAGCAGGCGTTGCGGCTGTGTGCGCTGGTCTTCATCGCGATGCGCTTCCGCTCGCGCTTGCGGTTTTTCCCGATGTGGCAGCAGACCCTCGCGGTGCTGGCGCTGTTGTTGAACGATCGCCTGCTGCTGCTGATCGTGCGCGTGCTCGCGGGCGCCTCGCTGCCCCCGGCGAGCTGGTGGATTTCGCCGTTCGTCGGTGCCGCGCTGTGGCCGTTCCTGTTCCTGCTGCTCGACGACCTGCG
>JBDTZX010000302.1:0-12410 GCA_040004895.1 Rhodanobacter sp.
AGATGCCCTGGCTCATGTTCTCCAGCGCCGCTTCCAGCACGCGCTGGTTGAAGCGCAGATCCTGCGCCGCCTCGCCGACGATGGCGACGACGGTGTCCAGATCGTCGCGCCCCTGCCGATGCACCACTTCCAGCAGCAGCCGCGCGGAAGCGGCACCGATCACCGCGGCCAGCTCGTGCTCCACCTCGGCCACGCGCAAACGCCCGGACGATCCGGTCAGCGGCGCACCGTGAAACAGATGCTCGACCCGCTCGGCCGGCAGAAAGCGCGCGGCCAGCGCGCGCAGCTCGGTGACGCCGACATCGCCCACGCTGGCCGCGCGCGCGGCGCGTCCGTATCGTGAACCCGCCACTGCCAGCATCACCGTACCGTTCGCCGCGAGGCTCACCACCACCGCGCGGCCCAGCCGGTTCCAGTCGCCCAGTCCGAGCAGATCGTCCGGCGCCAGCCAGCGCAGACCGAATGGCCCCACATGCAACCATGGCAAGGTCGACGGTAACAGCGCGGGCGAGACCGCGTACAACCACGCCAGTGTGCCCACCGCGAGTCCGGCTATCACTGCGCGCGAGCCCAGTTGTGGTCGATACACCGCAGCCAGCAACGCCGGCGTCAGCCCGGCCAGCGCGGAGAACGAGATCCCGCCGATATCGGCCAGCACTTCGTTGCGCGCCAGCACCCGGCTGTACGCCCACGCCAGCAGGATCACCACCAGGATCGCTACGCGCCGATGGTTCAGCAGTTCGCCGCGCAGGTCGCCATGTTCGTCGCGACCCCAGCCAGCCTTCACCCGCAACGGTGCGATGAAGTGATTGACTACCATCAGGCTCAACGCCAGCGTGGCAATCACCACCATGCTGGTAGCCGCACTGAGGCCACCGAGAAACGCGATCAGCGCCAAGCCATGTTCGCCGCGCGCCAGCGGCAGCGCCAGCACATACATGTCCGACGACACGCCACTCGGCCCCAGCAAGGCATCACCGAGCCGTGCCAGCGGCAGGATCGGCAACGAGATCAGCAGCAGATACAGCGGAAACAGCCAGCGCGCGGTGCGCAGGTTGCCGTCACTGCGGCACTCCACGATGCCGGCATAGAACTGGTGCGGCATGGTGAACATCGCCAGCGCGCCGAGCAGGATCAGCGCCGGGAAACCGCCGCTGTCCGGTGGCGGTGGCACGTTGACCGGCAAGCCCGCAGGCAACGCGGTGAACAGCAAGCTGCCCAGCGCCAGCATCGCGCCGAGCTTGAACAGCGACTCGAACGCCATCGCCAGCACCAGCCCGCGGTTGTGCGCCATGGTCGACGCGCGCCGGGTGCCGAACAGCATCGCGAACAGCGCCATCAGCAACGCCACGTACAGCGCGCTGTCCTGCCACGGATCGGATTCGGACAGCTGGCCGTGACTGAGGATGCCGTAGCTCATCGCCACCGCCTTCAGCTGCAGCGCGATGTACGGCACGATGCCGATCATCACCACCGCGGTAACCAGCGCCGCCAGCCCCGAGTGCCGACCCAACCGCACCGCGATCAGATCGGCCAGCGAGCCGGCGTTGTACTCGCGCACGAGCTGCACCAGCCGGCCCAGGAATTTCAGCGCAAACAGATAGACCAGGATGGCGCCAACAAACGTCGGTGGCAGCCACCAGCCCGAGCGACTGGCCTGGGTGACGGTGCCGTAGAACGTCCACGAGGTGCAGTGGATCGCCAGCGACAGCGCATAGACGATCGCCCAGCGTTTCTCGAACAACTGCGGGCGGCGTTCGCCGAGCAGGGCCACGCCGAACAGCAGGCCGAGCCAGCACAGCGCGGCGAAGGCGATGAGGCCGGTACTCAGCATCGGCGGCTCCACCGGCAACCGGTCAGTGCGCGGGTGGCAATCCCAGTGCGCGTACCGCGTTCACCAGCCAGCGCAGCTGCACGCCATGGCGGCTGTCGTAGTCGGCTCCGGTATATCCCCACCAGTCCCAGCATGCTTGCGGATTCAATGGCGCGAAACTTGCGCGGGTCTGAGGATATAGCACCGCCACGTTGTAGACGTCAGCCCAGCGGTTGAAGCCGGCGTCCTTGACGAACGACTCGCCCACCGCGTCCGCGTTCTGCTTGCAGCCATGGAACGCGACCACCACGCCGCACGATTTGCCGGCAAGGCAGGCCGGCGGCAGATAGACGTAACCGGTGCTGGCCAAGAAGGCATCGGCGCCATCGGGACGCAGTGCATCCTGGTCGAACGTGCGCAGCTCGCCACGCGCCTCGGACGCCGCATGACCCGGCTTGCCGAACATCTGGGTGAAGATTTCGCCAGCGGCGTCGAAACCGCAGTGGCCGAGATACGGCGTGACTGATTTGTCGCAGTCGTCGCCACTCGCCGCCACCGGCAGGTTGTGCGCGAACGCGCGTTGGCCGTCGTCATGCACCTGCATGCCTTTCAGGTCCGGCGAACCATCGCGCAACTGTTCGTAGAAATGCGCGCCGGCTTCCGCCACTGCCGGTGCCACCAGTGCGTCGGCATTGCCGTGCAGCAGGTAGACATGCGCATGGGCGAGGTCCTTCAGCGCGCCGATCTCGCCGGCGGAAGAACGTTTCTCGGCGCTCGCCACCAGTGCCGCGACATCCGGTACCGGTACGCCCTTCATGCAACTGCCCAGCGCGACGTCCAGCTTGCCACCGGCGCAACCGAACGGCCCGCCAGCGACCAGCGCCGCATTCGGAAACAACTCCGGGTACGCCAGCTGCGCCTGCGTCGCCATGTAGGCACCGGAAGACAGGCCGACCACGGCAGTACGCGCCCGGTCGATCTTGAGTTTGGGCAGGCTCGCGCCGGCGTCTTTCGCGCAGGCGGTGCCCGCACTGGTCAGCAGGGCCAGCCATAGCAGGCGCGTTACCCATCGGGTGTTCATCGGTCTGCTCCGTTTCATCTGGTTGTGCAGCGGCTTCAGCGAAGCCGCTGCGGCATGGGTGATCAGAAGTTGTAACGCACGCTGGCATACCAGTTGCGCGGCATACCGTAATACGCGGTGCGGATATTGCCTACGCTGGAGAACTCCTGGCCATCGGTCTTGTAGACCTTGTCGGTGAGGTTGCGCACACCGGCACGCAGCTGCCAATGGCTGTCGGCAGAATCGTAGATGCCGAACAGGCCGACCAGCGAATACGCCTTCTGGCTGAGTGCGGCGTAGTTGTCCACGCTGAGCCAAGTCTCGGTGCGATAGGAATAATCGCCGCCGAGGGTGATCGCGCTTCCGTCGCCGAGGTTGAAGCTCTGCGTGAGTGCGAGCCGCGCGGTGAGCTTCGGCGAGAACGGCACGTGTTTGTGCAGATCGGGGTTATAGGCCGGGTTGCTCGGATCAAGTCGCGCATCGTCGAAGCGCGCGTAGCGTGCGTCGAGATAGCCGACCTGCGCCGACAACCGCGTGCCCTGCCCCAATACCGCAGCACCTTCAAACTCGATGCCGTCCATCTTCAGCTTGGCCGCGTTGAGCACCGGGAACGCGAACGTCGGGGTGATCGAACCGGGGTTCTGGATTTCCGATACGCGAGCCTGGAAGTTGGTGTAGTCGCTGTGGAACGCGGCTACGTTTGCCTGCAGCTTGTTGTCGGCCGAACGCCACTTCAAGCCCAGCTCGTAGGTCCACACATATTCAGGGCTGTACTCGGCACTCTTTACTTCAGGAGCGGAGTTGGCGCGGCCGTTGAAGCCGCCGGACTTGAAGCCGCGGCTGGCCGAGGCGTACAGCATGGTCTGCGGATCGAGCTGTTTCTGCAGGCTGACCGTCGGCGTCCAGGCGTTCCAGCGCTTGTTGCCGTTGAAGGCGACCGGCAGACCATTCAGCGCGGGGAACGGCAGGAAGCCGCCATAAAGAGATGTCGAGTTCCAGAATATGCTGGTGGTGCGATCGTAATCCTTGTGGTCGCTGCTGTAGCGAACGCCAGCCGCCAGTGTCCAGCTCGGCACGAACTCCCAGTTCACGTGAGCGAAGGCTGCATAGGTCGTGGTGGTGAGGTCGTCGTCAATGGTTCGCAGGAAGCTGACAGGGACGCCGCCGTTAGCAAACAGGTCATCGGCATAGGCCTCCTGGTGCGACGGCACGGTCTCGCGCAGGTAGTACAGACCATAGACCGCCTGCAGGTTGCTGCCGTTGTCGTACTGCAGTTGCAGCTCCTGGCTGGCCTGCTTCTGGTGGAAGTTGACCAGTACGTCGCCGAGCTGGAACTGCGATGCGTCGATGTCGATATAGGAATCGCTGTCGAGCTTGCGGAACGCACTGATGCTTTTCAGGTTCCACTGGTCGGAAAGCTTCCAGCTCAAATTGAGCGCAGCGCCTTCGTGCTTGAGCAGCTGGCCCTTGTCCGGGCTGAACGAGGTACGTGTCTGGAAGTTGTACTTCTGGTCCGGGTCCGGCGTATACAGCGCGACCGGGCCGAACACCAGATCGGTGCGGGTCAGCGTCGAGACCGGCTGGCCGAGGGTGAGCCCGGTGTCCAGCTTGGTGTAGTCGAGACTGAGCACCGCGTCGAAAGCGTCCGACGGGTGATAGCGCAGCTTGCCGCGCACGGCCTTGGTGTTCTCGTCGTTGTACTCGTGATGGGTGACCGGATCTTCCACATAGCCATCGGTCTTGGTAATCGCCCCGGCCAGCGAGGCCGACCATGCACCGCCGAGCTGGCCGCCGAAGTAGAACTTGCCTTCGCGCTTGCCGAAGCTGCCGACGGTGGCTTCAACCGAGGCCTCGTTGTTATCGCCCGGATTCCTGGTCACCACCTTGACCGCGCCGCCGGTGGAGTTCTTGCCGTACAGCGTGCCCTGCGGGCCACGCAGCACTTCAACGCGCTCGACGTCGAACAGGCTGATCAGTGCGCCCTGGATGCGCGAGTAGTAGACGTCGTCGACATACATGCCCACGCCGGGATCGAAGGTCTGCAGCGCGTCCGGCTGGCCGATGCCGCGGATGAAGATGTTGGCCGCCGAGGACGAGCCCCGCCCCTGCACGATGTTCATGTTCGGCACCGCACCCTGCAGGCCGTCGATACTGTTCGCCTGAAGATCCTTCATGTCTTCGCCGCTGAAAGCAGTGACCGCGACCGGTATTTTTTCCATCGACTCGTCGCGACGCCGCGCGCTGACCATCACCGCTTCGAGCTGCTTGGCGTCGGTCTTCTTCGCGCTCGCCGGCGTGCTGCCGGCATCCGTCGCCGCCTGCTGCGCCTGCAGCGGCGCGATGAATGCCAGAGCCAGAACCAGACCGATCGCCGAACTCAGATGCGTGCGTTTCATGACGTCCCCTTGCAGTAGTGGCATCGCTTGCGCGAATGCAGCAGTGAATGCTTCGCTCGCGCGAGTGCTGATGAGGGGAGCTTAGGTGTCCCCTGGGGGCCCGGCACTTGTACCTTGGTACAGTGCCGCCCGCACCAACAACTCCGGATACTCGGCGCCTGTCGCCATTCAACAGGCTGGGGAGAATCACGGATGGCATTCCTGATCGTGCTGGCCGCGCTGTGTTTTCTGATGTTCGCGGCGTACCGCGGTTACAGCGTGATCCTGTTTGCGCCGATCGCCGCGCTCGGCGCGGTGCTGCTGACCGAACCGAGCTTGGTCGCGCCGATGTTCACCGGCCTGTTCATGGACAAGATGGTCGGCTTCCTCAAGCTGTACTTTCCGGTGTTCATGCTGGGTGCCGTGTTCGGCAAACTGATCGAGCTGTCGGGATTTTCCAAGGCGATCGTGGCGGCCACCATCGGGCTGGTCGGACGCAGCCGCGCGATCCTGTCGATCGTGTTGGTCTGTGCGTTGCTCACCTACGGCGGCGTGTCGCTGTTCGTGGTGGTGTTCGCGGTGTATCCGTTCGCGGCCGAACTCTTTCGCGCCAGCGATATTCCGAAGCGGCTGATTCCCGGCACCATCGCACTCGGCGCGTTCACCTTCACCATGGATTCGCTGCCGGGCACGCCGCAGATCCAGAACATCATTCCCACCTCGTTCTTCGGCACCACCGCATGGGCGGCGCCGTGGCTGGGCACGATCGGCGCGGTATTCATCCTGATCGTGGGTCTGCTCTATCTGGAATCGCGCCGTCGCAAGGCCGCCCTCGCCGGAGAGGGCTACGGCGACAACCTCGTCAACGAACCGGCGCCATTCGAGAACGGCAAACTCGCGCATCCGTTGATCGCGCTGCTGCCACTGGTACTGGTCGGCCTCTGCAACAAGTTGTTCACCGACCTGATCCCGCGCGTGTATGGCGAGACGCAGTCGTTCCTGCCCAGCGTGGTGGGCGAGACGAAACCAGTGGTGCAGGAAGTGGCCAAGCTCGCCGGGATCTGGGCTGTGGAAGGCGCGCTTCTGGTCGGCATCCTGTGTGTGCTGTTCACCGCGTGGAAACCGGTGACGCAACGCTTCGCCGAAGGCAGCAAGGCAGCGGTCGGTGGCGCACTGCTCGCTTCGATGAATACCGCCTCCGAATACGGCTTCGGCGCGGTGATCGCTGCACTGCCCGGCTTCAAGCTGGTAGCCGATGCACTGCATGCGATTCCCAATCCGCTGGTGAACGAGGCAGTCACCGTGACCGCGCTGGCCGGCATCACCGGCTCCGCCTCCGGTGGCATGGGCATTGCGCTGGCCGCGATGTCCGATACCTTCATCGCCAATGCGCAGGCTGCGGGCATCCCGATGGAAGTGCTGCATAGGGTCGCCGCGATGGCCTCCGGCGGCATGGACACGCTGCCGCACAACGGTGCGGTGATCACCCTGCTCGCGGTCACCGGTCTGACGCACCGGCAGTCATACAGGGACATCTTCGCGATCACCGTGATCAAGACGCTGGCGTTGCTGGTGGTGATCGCGGCGTACTACCTCACCGGCCTCGTGTAACTCACGCGAAGCGGGCATACCGCTGCACCGCCCGGCCATCAACGAGACGACAGCCACGTTGGTGCGATCGCTGGACAGCGGGAACGCGTCAGGGTTTTATGACAAGCTATCGCGTCAGCGAAAGCACCGTTACCACCCCAAACAGCACGCAAGCGCACCGGCATGGATGTTCGGTATTCACCGAATTCCCGGTCACGCCAGATGCATGACCCGGACCATCGCGGATCAGGGCATGTCGGAAATCATCGAGCGCAAGCCGTTACAGCCCACAACCCCATGGCAGATGCCATGGCGTGCAGATGAACTCGAGCCTGTGCCTGAGTGTCCAGTCTGCGCAGGCACTGCACGCGAGTTGCTCCACGAGGACCTGGTGGACAACGTGTTCTTCGTTGCCGCCGGCCGATGGCAGCTGTATCGCTGCATGCAATGCCGAAACGCCTACCTCGATCCCAGACCGGACGCGTCAAGCATCGGAAAGGCGTACGAAACGTATTACACCCACGACGTCGGGGAGCGAACCGATTCTGATGCAGCAGACACCTCGCGAGGCGGCAAAGACAGGCTCTCCAACGGTTATTTCAACCAGCGCTATGGCACCCGTTATCAGCCGGCCAGTGCGTTGGGCGTTCCTCTCGCCAGATTGCTGCCACGTCGACGTCAGAAGCTCGACGCCGCATTTCGTTATCTGCCCAGACCCAAAACGGGTCAGACACTCTTGGACATCGGCTGCGGCAACGGTGAGTTCCTTTCAAAAGCGCGCGACGCAGGTTGGGATGTGACTGGCATCGATCCGGATCCGAAGGCTGCCCTCGCCGCCACGCAACGGGGGCTCGATGTTCATTGCGGTTCAATTGAATCCATGGCAGACCGCTCGAACTCTTTCGATGTCGTCACGCTCAGCCATGTGCTCGAACACGTACATGAGCCGGTGGACTTCATGCTGGCCGTTGGTCGTCTGCTCAAACCCGGCGGCCTCGTCTATATCGATACGCCGAATATCGACAGTCGGGGCGCGAAGCGCTGGGGAAAGAACTGGCGGGGCCTCGAAGCACCACGCCATCTGGTGCTGTTCAACCTGGATGGATTGAAGATGCTCCTGCGGCACACCGGTTTCACGCAGCCCTCCATCAAACGCCGCACCGTGGTGAGGAAATTCCTCTACCTGAGCAGCCTGCGCATGCAGTCGGGAGAATCACCCTACGGTCGCAAGCCCGCCAAGCTGCCTCTATGGATGAAGCTTCGTCTGAAGTACTCGCGCGTACCCGTCGAGCACGATGAATTTCTGACCCTGCTCGCGAGCAGGAAATAGCATGCGTCGCAGCGACTGTTCGCCATCGCGTTCGGCGGCGCGCAGCGGCGTTGGAAGGCCAGTGTGCCTAGCCAGGGGTGTCTGATAAGCTGCGGCTTCGCCGCGTCATGGATGATGTCGACACGACTCATTCGTGATGCTCGTCAGGGGATTTACGGGGATCTTGGAAATGATCGTATCGCACCGCACCGCCGTGGCCGCCATGCTGGCGGCCAGTCTTTGCATCACTGCCTGCCATCGCGATCAACCTGCCACAGTTGCCGCGGCGTCGCTGCAGCGTGCGCAGGATGAACTTTCGCAGCCGGCGTGGCTGCGCAGTCATCTGTCTGCCGCCACGGTGGGCTACATCCGAATCGCCTCACCATGGGCTCTGCTCGGCGCGGTACCCAACGGTCGACCGTTGGATACCGTGATGGCCGGTGAAGCGAATCTCAAAGCGATCGCTGCACTGCGCGACGCTTTCGCCAGAGACAAGACGCTGGCCGATGCAGGCGTCACGCCGTATCTGCTGCCGTTGCTCGCCGACCTGCGCTCGCCGGTGGAACTGGCGATGATCGACCCGATCGGCACGCCTTCGCCCAATACGCAAGTGCTGGTGACGATGCGCATGGCACAGAAAACCGTCGCTGAACTCAACGCGCGTTTTGCGCAGTTCAGCGCGCCGGCGTTGAAACTCGCCGCTCCGCTGGACAGTCATGGCGATGGCCGCCTGGCGATCGGCACGCCACTGCATTTCGATGCCGCCAGCGGTCGACTGTTTGCCCTGGCCAGTCGTCAGCCGGCGGATCCGGCCCGACTCGCCGGATTGATCGCCGACCTCGCGAACGCCAGGCCCGACAGCGAAATCGGCAAGACCATCGGCGCGCAGGAGCAACAGATCGATCAGTCCGGTCAGGGGACGTTCGCGTGGATCAGCCTGCGCGGACTGGGCGGTGTCGCGGCTGGCGCGATTCCAGCCCAGTCGGTCGGCACCCTGCCCGGCGATCTCACCTCGAAAGTTGAAAGCGTGGCGTTCGGCGCCGGTACCGTCGATGGCCATGCACGACTGCGCATGGTGGTGCATGCCCCGGCATCGCGGCTGCTCGGCTACCTTGCACCGTCGCGATTCGCGCCGGAGTTCAAGACTGCTGGACAACCGCACTGGGTCGTCAACCTGGCTCTTCCGGGGGCACTGCAATTCAAGTCGTTCGAAAACAATCTGTCGCTGGATTTCGGAGCAGAGCACGCTGCCGGTTTTCGCAACATGGAAACCGTATTGCAACAAAAATTCGGTTTCAGCCTCGGCGAACTCACGCAGTGGATCGGTCCGGAGCTGATCGGTTTCGAGGACGATGCGGGCGTCTATACCGCCGTACGTGTCAACGACCGCAAGGCGCTGTACGAACATCTGCAGACCTTGGCGAAGCGTCGGCACGGCAGTTACATGAAGCAGTCGATCGATGGGGTCGAGATTCATGCGCTCAGCCTCGGTCAGGCCGCCCCGGTGGCCGCCGCGAATGGCGATACTCGTCAGCAGGCGTGGTCCACCCTGGTGACGCGTTTCGGCACGCACCTGTACTGGATCGAGGACGGCGATTTCCTGATCTTCGCCAAGGTGCCGCAGGCGCTGGCCGATCGCGGCGCCGCCAAGCTCGACACGTCATTGAATGACTGGCTCAAAACCCAGTCGTGGCAAGGCACACAGAATCTGATCGGTTTCACCACGGTGTCGCACGACGCCCAGCGCAATGCGTACTACGGCTACCTGCAGCTGTTGCAGATCCTGGGCGACCTCGGCGGCCAGCCCGCCGATCTGATGTCGATGCCCGCAGCGCATTCGCTGAACCTGCCGCGACAAGGCGTGATCGGCATGAACCTCGGTGTCACCGGCGAGGACCTGTCGTTCAACATCAGCTACGAACAGCAGCCCCTGGAAATGCTGACCGGGAGCAGCGGCAGCGGTTCGATGACCGCGGTAGCGGCTGCGGCCATCGTTGCCGCGATCGCCATTCCCGCCTATCAGGATTACATCATCAGGGCACAGGTCAGCGAGGGCATGGTGTTGGCGAGTGCCGCCAAGACCGCGCTCAGCGAATACCACCAGCAGCAGGGTCGCTGGCCGAAGAACAACCAGCAGGCGGGCCTGTCGTCGCCGGATGCAATCAGTGGACGCTATGTCGACAGCGTCACGGTGACCGACAACGGAGAGATACGCGCACATTTCGGCGCGACTCCACCGCAGCAGGCGAACCTCAAGCTCGACGGCAAGATCTTGTTGTTCACGCCCAATGGCAGCACCTGGCACTGTCATTCCGACGACATCGACAACAAGTATCTGCCGGCTGTTTGCCGCAAACCCTGATGCTGTAAGGCGAAGCGCCGGGAATCCGGCGCAACTCGGTCGAAGGCGCGTTCATCGAAACCACGGGCAAGTTGCCGCACAAGTCCGTATAATCAATGGATTCACCCTTCAAGAAACCTGCGCGACGGCCTGTGCGCCGCTCCGAGTCGATCCCATGTCCATTGAAAAATTGCGCAATATCGCCATCGTCGCCCACGTCGACCACGGCAAGACCACTCTCGTCGATTGCCTGCTCAAGCAGTCCGGCACGTTCTCCGAACGTACCGTGCTGGCCGAGCGCGTGATGGATTCGAACGACCAGGAAAAGGAACGCGGCATCACCATCCTGGCCAAGAACACCGCGATCGAGTGGAACGGCAATCGCATCAACATCGTCGACACGCCGGGCCATGCGGATTTCGGTGGCGAGGTGGAGCGCGTGCTGTCGATGGTCGACTCGGTGCTGATCCTGGTCGACGCGATGGACGGCCCGATGCCGCAGACGCGCTTCGTGACGCAGAAAGCCTTCGACATGGGCTTCAAGCCGATCGTGGTGATCAACAAGGTCGACCGCCCGGGCGCACGTCCGGACTGGGTGCTGGACCAGACCTTCGATCTGTTCGACCGCATCGGCGCCACCAACGAGCAGCTCGACTTTCCAGTGGTTTATGCGTCTGCCCTGCACGGCTACGCCAGCCTCGACAGCACCGTGCGCGAAGGCGACATGACACCGCTGTACGAGGCGATCATGCAGCACGTGAACGCGCCGAACGTCGATCCGGATGGCCCGTTCCAGATGCGCATCAGCCAGCTCGACTACAACAGCTATGTCGGCCTGATCGGCATCGGCCGCATCCAGCGCGGCAAGGTCAAAACCAATCAACAGGTGTCGATCGTCGATCGTCATGGCAAGAAGCGCACCGGCAAGGTGCTGCAGGTGCTGGGCTTCATGGGCCTCGAGCGCCGTGAGGTGGCCGAGGCCGAAGCCGGTGACATCGTCGCGATCTCCGGTCTGGAAGGGCTGAGCATTTCCGACACCGTCTGCCAGCTCGACACGCCCGAAGCGCTCGAGGCGCTGACCGTCGACGAGCCGACCATCAGCATGACGTTCCAGGTGAACAACTCGCCGTTCGCCGGCAACAAGGATCGCAGCGGTGGCAAGTTCATCACCAGCCGCCAGCTGCGCGAGCGTCTGGAGCGCGAGGTGCTGCACAACGTCGCGCTGAAGGTCGAGGAAGGTTCCGACCCGGACAAGTTCCTGGTCTCCGGCCGTGGCGAACTGCATCTGTCGGTGCTGATCGAGAACATGCGTCGCGAAGGCTATGAACTGGCGGTGTCGCGTCCGGAAGTGATCATCAAGGAAATCGACGGCAAGCCGATGGAGCCGATCGAGCAGCTGGTGGTCGATGTCGAGGAAGTGCATCAGGGCGGCGTGATGGATCGTCTGGGCCTGCGCAAGGGCCAGCTGAAGAACATGGAGTCCGACGGCCGCGGACGCGTGCGGCTGGACTATGAAATCCCGGCGCGTGGCCTGATCGGTTTCCAGACCGAGTTTCGCACCCTGACCCAGGGTTCGGGCCTGCTGTTTCACGTGTTCGACCATTACGGTCCGAAGTCCGAAGGGGCGATCGCCAAACGCCAGAACGGCGTGATGATCGCCAACGCGCCCGGCGCCACCCCGGCCTATTCGCTCGGACCGCTGCAGGAACGCGGCAAGCTGTTTGCGGCTGAGGGTGACCTGGTATACGAAGGCCAGCTGGTCGGTATCCATGCCAAGGACAACGACCTCACGGTCAACGTGATCAAACCCAAGCCGCTGACCAACATGCGTGCCTCGGGCAAGGACGACGCGATCCAGCTGACCCCGGCGATCAAGTACTCGCTGGAGCAGGCGCTGGAATTCATCGAGGACGACGAGCTGG
>JBDTZX010000357.1:0-3677 GCA_040004895.1 Rhodanobacter sp.
ACCGCCAAGGCGATCAGGACGGCAGCTCCCAGCAGGCGTGTTTTCAAGACTTCGCTCCAAAGCGGCAAACGCGGCACGTATCGGCGTGATTATACCTGTCCCGGTTGGACCGCACGTCGAATCGGCGGTTCTGCCGGCCCGATACGTTCAGCCGGCACGCTCGGCGATCACCGCACTGGCCACATGGAACGAGCCGAACGCAAGGATGCGTTCGTCCGGTGCAGCGGTCATCCGTGCGGCCGCGAGCGCCGCGGACACATGGGGATGGGCACTGAACGACGCCTGCGGCAAGGTATGCGCGAGAATGCCGGCAAGCATCTGCGCGTTCATGCCGCGCGGCGTGACGCGCTCCAGCCCGGCCAGGTGCCAGTGGTCGATGCGCGTGCCCAGTGCAGCGAGCACGCCAGCCACATCCTTGTCCGCCAGCGAGCCGTACACCGCGTGCACACGGGTGGCGGGTTGCGTATCCAGCCATTCGGCAAGCGCACGCGCGGCTTGCGGATTGTGTCCCACGTCGACGATCAGGGCGGGATTGCCGCCCAGCGACTGCAGGCGCGCCGGCACCCGCACGTTCCACAGTCCGGCACGCACCGCGGCGAAGAAGAGCTTGGGTGAAATCGATCCGTCGCCGGCGAACAAGGCATGCAGCGCGGCGATCGCCGCCGCCGCATTGCCGAACTGCACCGGCGCGACCAGCATCGGATCGGGCAGTTCCATCGCGGTGCCGTCGCGGTGCTGCCAGCGCCAGCCGCTCGCATGTCGTTCGATGCGGAAATCGACCCCCGCGCGTTCGATCCGCGCACCGCGCGCGTCAAGACCCTCGATCAGGCCCGCCGGCGGATCCAGCTCGCCGACGATCACCGGACGCCCGGCGCGGGCAATGCCGGCCTTCTCGCGTCCGATGCTGTCGCGATCGGAGCCGAGCCAGTCCATGTGGTCCAGGTCCACCGTGGTGACGATGGCGACATCGGCATCGATGATGTTGACCGCATCCAGTCGACCGCCCAGCCCGACTTCCAGCACCGCAACGTCGACGCCGGCACGAGCGAACAGGTCCAGCGCCGCCAGCGCGCCGAACTCGAAATAGGTCAGCAAGACCGCATCGTGTCGATCCGCACGGCGCGCGAGTTCGATCCGTTCGAACGAGGCGATCAGCGAAGCATCGTCACTGTCCACGCCGTCGATGCGCACGCGCTCGTTGTAATTCAGCAGATGTGGCGACGTGAAACTGCCTACGCGCAGGCCTGCCGCGGTCAGCATCGCCTCAAGCAAGGCCACGGTGGAACCCTTGCCATTGGTGCCGCCGACGATGATCACGCGTGGCGCTGGCGCTGGCGCACCCATGCGCTGCCATACCTCGCGCACGCGTTCGAGACCCAGCTCGATGCTGCGCACGTTGACGCGTTCCTGGTACGCCAGCCATTCGGCGAGAGTGCGGCTCATGCAATCACTTCGTGCGGGGAGGCAATGGCATCCGGCGTTGCCGCACGAATGGAGAGGCACGAAGTTTAAGCCATCGGTTCAGCCGAAGGGATGGATACCGCTGTAGTGAAGCGCCATGTACATGCCGAAGATGGTCCAGAATGTTTTCTTCAGTGCCTTGCCGACCAGCAGTGCGGCGAGCAGACCGAGCAGCAGCGGCAGATATTTTTCAAGCGTGCTGCGTGTTTCATTGCCGATATTCATGTGCTTTCTCTCCGTGCAAGTCCCCCCGATCAGGCGGGCATGCGCAATGGAATGACGAAGGTCGACGCGTTCAGACGTGCAGCAGCAGGCTGGCTTGCAGTGCCCAGCACAGGCCGAATGCGATCGACACGGTCGCGAAGGATGCGAGCAACGCCGACATGCATTTGTCGAGCAGTGAATATCTGAGGAAGGTGTTCATGGAATTCTCCGGCACCACCAAGGTGCGCAGAGATGATCCGTCGATGGCCTTGGCGAGAGCAGGAGCAGTCGTCAGCCATCGGCGGTGACAACCGTCACCAGGCTTCCTCAGCCCGACGTTTCATCGCTCAGCACGCGCTGCAATTCACCGATCCGCATGTCGATCGCCGCGACCTGTTGCTGCACCCGCAGCTGCACCGCCCTGACGCCGCGCTGGCGATCCGTCGACAGCGCCAGCAGCTCGCGGATATCTTCCAGGGTGAAGCCCATGTCCTTGGCGCGGCGAATGAAGCGCAGCTGCACCAGGGTACCTTCGCCGTAGTTGCGATAGCCCGCGGCACGTCACTCCGGTGCGGGCAGCAGCCCCTCGCGTTAGTGAAAACGGATGGTGTCGATGGGCACGCCGACGCGCTTGGCGACGGTGTCGATGGTGAATGAAGTATCGGCTGCGTTCATCGCGCAAGTCTAGAGCTTGGGTCAAGACTTCGCCCACGTCGCGATCACGCAGCAAGTCGGCGTCCGTTTTGCCGGAATGTTCAACGACCTCGACCGACGTTGGTTTCCCAAAAACGCCGTGGCTGCCGGAACAGGCGGAACCTTTACCTGGCGCGAACGCGACGCAGCAGCTTGCCCAGCAGTTCCTCACATTCCCGGATGCGCAGCATCCAGGTGACAGCGAAGTACGCGACGCCGTAGAGGCCCAGCACGTAGATCGCGGTCACGATGGTGCCGTGAGGCGGCACCAGATATTCGACCGCGCAAGCTGCCAACGCGGCAATGCAGGCAGCAACCCACAGCTTGATCATCATCCGGACCGATACACCGGTCAGTCCCAGCAGGCGGTTCATCTTGCCGCGCAGCAGGTGGAACTCGATCCAGCCGGCAACACCGGCCGACGCCGTAAGACCGACGGCGCCCCACTGCGTCGATACGCCGAGCATGCCAGGCAGCAGCAACGCGCTGCCCAGGCCCAACACCGCCGTGATGGCAAGCCGCACGAGCGCGAAGCGCAGCGGCGTGCGCGTGTCACGCAACGCGTAATAAGTCGACGAATACAGACGTCCAAATGTGGACGCCAGCAGCCCCACACCGGACCCGGCGAGAATCGCCCACACGTAGCGCGAGTCGCTGCGGGTGAACTGGCCGGACTGGTACAGCGCGGCGACGATCACGTTGCCCAGCGCGAGAAAGGCCATCGCCGATGGCACGATGAAGAACGCGATGCGTTCCAGCCCGTCATTCAGACGTGCACCCAGTCTGGCCGTGGTCTCTTCATCCAGTCCCTGCCCGGCCATGCGCGAAAGCGTCGGCAGTTCCGACGCCGAGATCGCCATGCCGAACAGGCTTACCGGCAGCATGTTGATCGAGGCGGCGGTGGTGATCGCCGCCATGGCGCCGCTGCCCAGCAGGGTCGAGATCGCCTGATCGACGAACGCGCTGATCTGCACCACGCCACGACCCACCGCCACCGACATGAAACTGCCGCCGACCTGACGCACATGCGTGTTGCGCCAGTCGAAACGCAGCGGCATCCGCGGCACCAGCTTCAATACCGGCCCCAGCTGCACCAGAAACTGCAGCACGCAGCCCAGCACCGTACCCCACGCCAGATACACGATCAGCTGTTCGCCCGGCAGGTTCCGGAACACCAGCATCGTCACGATCATCGACAGGTTCCACACCACCGGTGCCGCGTACGACAGGAAAAACTTGTGGTGGCTGTTGAGAATGCCCAGACACCACGCCGACCACACCAGGATGCCGGTGCCGGGAAACAGGATCCGCACGATCAG
>JBDTZX010000436.1:0-3675 GCA_040004895.1 Rhodanobacter sp.
ACGCAGAATCCGATCGAGCAGGAAGGCACATTCACCTTGCCCGAAGCCCAGCTCGACCGTTTTCTCATGCACGTGACGATCGGTTACCCGGATGCAGTGGCCGAGCTGGCGATTCTCAAGCTGGCACGCGAGCAGGCCAGCCGGCGCGCACATCCGGTGGCACCGCCCCAGGCGATTCTCAGTCAGGCCGATGTCTTTGCCGCCCGCGATGCGGCGATGTCGGTGCACATGGCCCCGGCGCTGGAGGAGTATCTTGCCCAGCTGGTTCTGGCCACGCGCGACGCCGGCCGCTATGGAGCGGAACTGAAACGCTGGATCGCCTGGGGCGGCAGTCCGCGCGCCACCATTTCGCTCGACCGCTGCTCGCGGGCGCGAGCGTGGCTGGCGGGCCGCGACTATGTGTTGCCCGACGATGTGCATGGCATCGCGCACGAGGTGCTGCGCCATCGCGTATTGCTCAGCTACGAGGCGGAAGCCGAGGGTGTGCGCCCCGATCAGGTCATCGATCGTTTGCTGGATCTCGTACCGCTGCCGTGAACGCTGTCGCATCGCAACGCATCGACGGCGATGGCCGTGTGCAGATATCGCTGGCCGAATTGATCGCGCTGCGGGCGCGGGTGACGCGCGCGCGCATGTCGGCGTTGTCCAGTCGCGACGCACGCAGCGGTCAGCAGTCCAGCCGTCTATACGGCCGTGGCATGGACTACGCAGAATCACGTGTCTATCAGGCCGGCGACGATGTGCGCCGGCTTGACTGGAGGCTTACTGCACGCAGCGGCAAACTGCATACCAAGCTGTTTCAGGAAGATCGCGAGGGCTGCCTGCTGATTCTCCTGGATACGCATGACAGCATGTGTTTCGGCACGCGGGTGCGTTACAAGTCGGTGCAGGCGGGGCGTGCCGCGGCGAGTGCCGCTTGGTATGCATCGCGTGCGGGGGAGCGGGTCGGCGTGATGGCATTCGGCCGACTCCAGCAACTGCTGCGACCGCAGACGGGATCGCATGGGGCGCTGGCGGTATGTGGAGCTCTGGCCCAGTGGGACGCGGCATCGCCGCCAACCATTCCAGGGCCGGCTCCATCCGAATCGCTGGGTGACGCATTGACTCGTGCGGGACGAGTGCTGCACGGCGCCAGCCGCGTCCTGTTGATCAGCGATGGCTTCAGTTGCGATGGGTCCGCGCGTCAGCGATTGATCGATCTCTCCCGCCGCGTCGCGGTGAGCGTGCTGGTGGTCGCCGACACGCTTGAACTCGCGCCGGCACCGGCCGGACGTTACCCGATGGAACACCACGGTCAGCGCAGCGAAGTGCTGTTGCATTCGGACCGCCAGCGGCACGACTTTCAGCGCGCGCTCGGCAGCGGTCCAGCGCGACTGGCCGAACTGGCGCAGTCGCTGCGTCTGCGCAACCGCAGCATCGATACAGCAGCCGATGCATTCGATGCGGTGTCGGTGTTGCTCGGTGGCCGGAGGGTGTCCGTGTGACCGCGCTCCCCGTACCGCCGGCGACCGCTGCGTCGACGCAGGGCCCCATCCTGCGGGACATCCACCTGCCGGCCGATCCTTCGTGGTGGCCTCCGGCGCCGGGTTGGTGGCTGCTTGCCGCGCTGTTGCTGCTGGCGTTGCTGGCGACCGGGTGGCTGTGGCGTAGAAACCGACGGGCAATCCATCGAAGGCAACGCGTGCTGGCCGAACTGGAGCAACTCGCAGACCGGCACCGTCGCGACGGTGACCATGCGGCACTGGCCAGCGGCCTGCATCAGCTGCTTCGACGGGTTGCACGACGCCACGATGTCTCGGCTGCGCAACAGCACGGCGAAGTGTGGCGACAGACGCTGGCACGGATGCCGGTCGATGCGTCCACATTGAATCAATTGCTGACGCTGGAACAGGCGATGTATCAATCACGCTCGACATTCGATGCGATTGCCGCACTGACCGCCGTGCGGCAATGGCTGTCGTTTGCGCTGAAACCTTCCGCATGGAAGGCGACTGCCACGGTGAATCAGGATGCCTGAGTTCGCCTGGCCCTGGATTGCCGTGCTGCTGCCGCTGCCCTGGCTGTTGCGCCACTGGCTGCGTCCGGCCGCGCCGGGGCAGGCCTTGCATCTGCCGCAGCCGGGCCTGCGCCTGTCCGCCCTCGGCGAAACCGTGGCCGGCGGCATGGTCCCATGGCTGCTGGCGCTGGCGTGGTTGTGCCTGCTGACGGCCGCCATGCGGCCACAGTGGATCGGACCTCCGCAGGCGCAGCAGCGTACCGGGCGCGCCTTGATGCTGGCCGTGGATCTGTCCGGCAGCATGCGCACCGGCGACATGCAGCTGGCTGGCCAGCCGGTCAGCCGCTTCGGTGCGGTCGAGGCGATTGCCGGCGATTTCATCAGTCGCCGCAGTGGCGACGAAATGGGCTTGATCCTGTTTGGCAGCCAGGCATTTCTGGTCACCCCGCTGACCTATGACTTGTCCGCTGTGCGCGCCCAGTTGCAGGGTGCCGCGGTCGGGCTGGCCGGTACTGAAACCGCCATCGGCGATGCCATCGCGGTCGCAGTGAAGCGGCTTTCGGCATTGCCGCAGGAAGCTCGCGTGGTGGTGCTTCTCACCGATGGTGTCAACAACGCCGGCAGCATCGCACCGCTCGACGCAGCCCGCGCGGCCAAGGCTGCCGGGGTTCGCATCTACACCATCGGCATCGGCGCCACGCGAATGAGCGTGCCAGGCTTTTTCGGCGACCAGCTGGTCAATCCGTCGGCTGATCTCGATGCAGGCATGCTTACCTCGATCGCCACCCAGACTGGCGGCCAGTTCTTCCGCGCCACCGACAGCGATCAGCTGGCGAATGCCTATCGTGCGATCGACGCGCTTGAGCCGATGCAACAGCACGGTCCGACTTTGCGGCCGCGGCACGAACTGTTCCGTTGGCCGTTGCTGGCCGCGCTGGTGCTGCTCTTCTTGGTGATCGTGCCGCGCCAGTTCAGCCGCGCCATCGGGCGACCCGCATGAGCGAGGCACTGCAGCAATTTCATTTTCTGCGTATCGGCTGGCTGCTATTGCTGCTGTTGTTGCCGCTGTGTGGATGGATCGCGGTGCGTCGTAGCCCGGCGCAACTTCAGTTGTCGCGGCTGGTCGATGCCGAACTTTTGCCACATCTCCTGCGTGGACGCGATGGCAACCGTCATCTGCCGCTGGGCTTGTTTGCAGTGGGTTGGACATTGAGTGCGCTGGCTCTGGCCGGGCCGACCTGGAGCCGTGTCGCGCAACCGCTGTATGCAAGCCGCGCTGCTCAAGTAGTGGCCATTTCGCTGTCGCAGCACATGCGCTCGCGCGACGTCGCACCCAGCCGCATGGACCGCGCGCGCTACAAGGCGCGCGATCTGCTGGCCAGCAACCACGATGGTCTGAATGCCCTGGTCGGTTATGCCGGCGAAGCGTTCGTGGTCGCGCCGCTGACTTCCGATTCCGGCAGTCTCGGCGACCTGCTCGATGCGATGTCGCCTGATACCATGCCGGTGGACGGCGACAACGCGGCCGCAGCGATTGAGCACGGTGTCTCGCTGATCCACGATGCCAACGCGAACAACGGTTCGCTGGTGCTGATCACCGACCAGGCCAACGCCGCCGCCGATAACGCGGCACGCAAGGCGAATGCCGCAGGTGTGCAGGTGTCGGTGCTCGGTGTGGG